>PMJE01000573.1 GCA_003157315.1 Myxococcales bacterium
CGGGCGCTGAACCTTGACGGTCACGTAGGGGCGCTCGCTTCCTGCCGGCTTGTCAGGCTGACGCTCTAACCTCGCAATTCGGCACCATGGCCTTCACAACCGCAGCCGTGTCCGAGATCGAAGTGCGCTTCTTGGGAGGCAAGCGCCGAACGGCAGCGGAATTGGCACCCAGAACTTCACGCATGTATTCCGGTGTGATGAGATTTTCCGCTACCATCCAGTTCATCGCGAACGCTCGCAGGATGAAATCGTGCTGCGGAGAAATCTGTTCTGCTCCGCGTTCCCAGTCGGCGACCGTCACTCGGGCGATTCCCATATTCTTTGCAAGCTCTTCTTGAGTGGCATGAAGACTGTGTCGCAAGTAGCGCGCCTCGGCGCCATTCAGGAGTCTTGGAGACTTGGCAACCTGCACAATCGTGTAGGTCATGACCGCGTTCACCAAGGACCCATCAACCGTTTCGCCCCCGCACTTGTTGCACTTGAAACCATCTGCGCCTGAAACCGTCACCTTGAAACCCACGTAGTCCGAAAAATCGTAGACATCGAACTTCGTCGGGCGCAGGTCTCCCCCGCACTCGCAGCGGATGGCTCGACTAGCTCCTGGCTTCTGCTGTTGGCTCTTCATGGCTTCTCCTTCGGCGGCAGCACGGTGCACAGAATGATCATCTCTTCGCCATCTCCGTCATGGAACGCCTCGATCCCCACGGCAATTTCTGCGTCACCGTCGATATTCAGGCCGAAGAAACGCCAGCACGTACCGCCGTTCTCGCCCACAGCAGGGTATGGTTCAACCCTGCCGCGCCTTGAGAATATGGCTTCAACGTCATTCATCGTCACACGGCGTTCGGCGAGCCTTCGCCCGAAGTGAACTGACGGCACGAACCGCCCGTTTTCAATTGCTTCACGAGCCCATCTCCTTGCTTCAGTCGCGGTCTTGGGCCCTGCCATTCTTGTAGCTTTATACTACAACGGCTGGGTTCAGTTTCAAGTCCTATCGAGAGTCCTATCGAAAGCTCCACCGGCGGCGGCTGGGGTATTCATGGCTGCGTGGCTGGCCCGGTGGTGCCTTTCCGCGTCCATGGGGTGGCCCGCCATTGCCACCGGGACAGGTTGCGCGACCCTGACGCGTGCTGGAGCTTGGCGGTGGTGCGGACTGGATGAGATACGAGGCGGTGATTGGGAAGGTCATAGCCGCGTGCGCGGCCGGCGCTCAGTTCCGCCACGACCTGGCTGGGCACGATCACGCCGCCGAGGATTGCGGGCAAGACGTGCAGAATGCCCGCACGGTGCAGGTAGCAGCACGAGCACCTCATTAACCTGCCCTGCCGTCGCGTCCAGGTTGACGAGATTTGGTCGTTCGTCGGAGCGAAGCAGAAGCGGGTGAATGCCGGCGCGCACGGCACGGGCGACGTGTGGGTGTGGACCGCGCTGGACGCCGAAACCAAGCTGATCGCTTCATGGGAAGTTGGCGACCGCAGTGCTGAGACGGCCTACAGCTTCATCTCTGACCTAGCTGGCCGGCTTGCCAACCGCGTGCAGGTCACGAGCGACGGCCACAAGTGCTACGTGGACGCGGTCGAGGGTGCTTTTGGGTCAGAGGTGGACTTCGCGCAGCTCGTGAACCAGTATGGAGAAAATCGGGACTGCGGCGAAGTCCGCTACAGCCCGGCCGTCTGCACCGGCGCCAAGAAGGTCCCGGTCACTGGCAACCCGGATCCCGCGCACATCTCAACCAGCTACGTCGGGCGCCAGAACCTGACCATGCGCATGTCGATGCGCCGATTCACCCGCCTGACNNCATGCACTACAACTTCTGCCGCATCCATCAGATCCTGCGCGTGACGCCGGCTATGGCGGCGGGGTCACGGACCATGTGTGGGAAATTGGGGAGATCGTTGACCTGCTCGATAACTAGAACAGCCGGATACGTTCTCCGGTGGGCATTGGTTTTGCGCACTTCCTCAACAGTTTCTCGCATATCTTGGATTGGGGAAATCGGCAGATCCAGTCACATTCCCGTGCTCTAACAAAACCCGTAATTGGATCTCGCTCCTCGCTGCTAGTCGAAACGACGTATTGCTCAAGGAATGAGGTACGCATAACCCGGCCACACTCGAAGCATTTGCGCATCGGATTCGCCAAGTCGTCAAACTTCGTTAGGCACGGATACCGCTTAGCCCTATCTGGCTTCAGGTCAGTACAAACTCGACAGACCGGACCTTCTCTGCGTCGCGTGTTGAAGCGGCGCTCCCATTCACTCGGTGGAAGAGAGGCGGCCAGAAAGTGCGTCTCCACGTCCGAGCCACAGATCACGCAACGCTCTCGAACGCTTTTCTGTCGAACTATTTCAAGAATGCAGCACACCAAAATGATACCGAGTTCAACCTCTAGAAATAGAGGGACGTCCCTCAGCCCAAGAAGATGGGCGGCAAGCCCAGCAGCAAGGGCGCCAAAGATCGCTAGCAGCATAGTGGCGCCTTGTGACCTATCGACGGCCATTCCCGGACCCTACCGCCTGGTCGCATGCCACGGCTACGCGTCATCCGTTCAGCGTGGTGCCACCGAACAATCGCCCTTGACCGCCCCTCGCCCATGTGCCCGGCGCCTTCCATCTCAAACTGACCCACTACCAAATTTCCGCCCAGCTTGACGGTCCGCGAGCGGCGCGGTAGTAACGCTCGCCCCAGGCCGGCCTAGCTCAGTGGTAGAGCATCGCTTTCGTAAAGCGAGGGTCCCCGGTTCAATCCCGGGGGCCGGCTCCAACAAATTTAGACTTTCGCAATCAACTGCATGGCGGCTGCGGCGGTGAGCCCGGCGATGCGCACTGTTTTGCGCTTGCCGGCCTCCCCGCGAAGGATGGTCACGGCCGAGCGGGGCACGCCAAATGCCTCAGCCAGAACACGTTGCACGGCCTGGTTGGCCTTGCCCTCTACCGGCGGAGCGTTGACCGAGACCTTGAGACGATCGCCCACCACTGGTCCCACACACTCGCGCGGACAGCGCGGCTGCACCACGATGTCGAGCGTAGCCGCGCCATCTTTCTCGTTGACTCTGATTTCACCCATCGGGAATCAAGGGGTGTCAGGCGCCGGAGGCAGAGGTTCCCACAGATCCTGAAGCTCGATCGCCACGGCTTCGAAGGGCGGAATGCGTACGGGTTCGTCACCCCCGAATGCGCCCGACAGGATCCATTCGCCGTGTTCCAGGCGCCAGGCTTCCAGCAAGCGGGCCAGGGGATCCACGAACCACAGCCAGGACACGCCGTTGCGGCCGTAGATTCGCTGTTTGCGCGTTCGATCGAGAAGCGCCGTGGAGGGCGAAAGAACCTCACACACCCAGTCAGGCGCCAATTCGAACCAAGCTGTGGTCGGCAAACGTGGCATCCGCTCACGCCGCCAGCCGCCGATATCAGGCACCAGTACGTCGGCGCCCAGGTGCAGCTCGGGTTCGTCGAGGATGAGCCAGCCGCCCGGCCCTCCCCGACCCCTGGAAAATGGCCCGATGAGATCGCCGCCCAGGGTGCTCGCGGCGAGCGAATGTCGCGGCGCCGGCCGTGGCGACACGAACAGCTCGCCGTCCGCGATTTCACCAACCTTGTTCTCGGGCAGAGCCAGTATGTCCTCGTACGAGGCTGGTTTTCCCGCTCGCCCTGGCTTGCCTGCCATGACTCGCCTAGCTTACAACGATATTGACGATCTTGCCGGCAACCACGATCACCTTGCGCACGGTCTTGCCTTCAAGGTGCTTGGCCACATTGGACACCGCCATCGCCTTTGCGCGCACCTCGGCCTCGGGCGCGTCGCGGGCGATCTGCACATCGCCGCGCAACTTGCCGTTCACCTGCACGCCCAGGGTCACCATTGCATCGATGGTCAGCGCCTCGTCATAGCTCGGCCACGGGGCCTGCAGCAGGAAGCCCGACTGACCCAATTTCTCCCACGCCTCGTCGCCCAGATGGGGCGCAAAGGGCCCGAGCAGCTTGATGAGGGTCAGCAAATCCTCGCGGGTGGCGCCGTTGCTCTGCAGCTCGTTCAGGTACTCCATCATAGCGGCCACCGCGGTGTTGAAAGCCATGCGATCGAGGTCGCCGGTCACTTTCTTGATGGTCTTGTGGCGCAGGCGCAGGTGCGGATCGCCGGCCGGCGCCGGCTTTGCGTCGAACTCCTCGACCAAGCGCCAGACGCGCTTGAGAAAACGGTAGCAGCCCTCAATGGCGCGCGCGTCCCAAGGCTTGGGCAGCTCGAACTCGCCCATGAACATCTCATACAGGCGCAACACGTCCGCACCGTACTCGGCCACCACGTCGTCGGGGTTGATGCCGTTGAGCTTGGTCTTGGCCATCTTGTCCACCGCCACCTTGAGTTTCTCGCCGGTGGCCTTGAGGATGGCGTCGTCGCCGCGCAACTCGATCTCGGACATCTCGTGATAGCGGCCCAGGGCATCCTGGTACGAATAGGCGAGCACGGTGCCCTGGTGGCGCAACTTCTTGAAAGGCTCTTTGGTCGAGACATGCCCCAGGTCGTAGAGCACCTTGTGCNNGGCATGGTGTTGGTTTCGCGTCGGGCCGGGCCGCCGCAAGTCGGGCAAGTGGTCTTGACCCAGGACTCAATCCCGGCGAGTGGCGATTCGCCTGTGCCGGTAGGCTGGTAGCGCTCGACTTCGGGCAGGGTGACGGGCAGCGCCGATTCTGGTACTGGCACCGTGCCATGGGTGGGACAGTGAACGATGGGGATTGGCTCGCCCCAGTAGCGTTGCCGAGAAAACACCCAGTCGCGCAACCGGTAGCTGACCATGGCGCGGCCCAGACCGCGGGATTCGAGCTGCCCGGTGACCTTGGCCTTGGCCTGCAGCGTGGGCAGACCGTCGAGATCGCCTGAGTTGATGGCGATACCTTCGTCGCAAAATGCCTGGCCGTACGCAGGCGTAGAGCCATCGGCAGGCCGCACCACGGGACGGATGGGCAGATTGAACTTGCTGGCGAATTCGTAGTCGCGCTGGTCGTGCGCCGGCACCGCCATGATCGCGCCCGTGCCATAGCTGGAAAGCACGTAGTCGGCGATCCAGACCGGGATTTTCTCGCCATTGACCGGATTGGTGGCCGACGCACCGGTGAACGCGCCGGTCTTTTCTTTGGCCAGATCGGTGCGTTCCAGGTCGCTCTTGCGGCGCGCGGCGACTTGGTAGGCACGTACGGCGGACTGTTGCGCCTGCGTGGTCAGACTGTCGACCAGCGGGTGTTCCGGGGACAGCACCATGTAGGTCGCGCCGTACAGGGTGTCGGGCCTGGTAGTGAAGACCTTGATCTCGTCACTTCCCAGCAAGCCGTCAGGGGCGACCACCCTGAAAATCGCCTCGGCCCCGTCGGAGCGACCGATCCAGTTGCGCTGCATAGCCAGGGTGGACTCGGGCCAGTCCAGTTCCGCCAAGTCCTCCAACAGCCGGTCCGCGTAGCGGGTGATGCGCAGTAGCCACTGGCGCATGTCCTTGCGCTCGACCCCGCTGCCACAACGCTCGCAGCAGCCCTGAGTGACTTCTTCGTTGGCCAGGCCGGTCTTGCACGACGGGCACCAGTTGATGGGCACCGTGCCCTCGTAGGCCAGACCCTTGTTGAAGAGCTGCAGGAAGATCCACTGCGTCCATTTGAGATACTGCGGATCGGTGGTGTTGATCTCGCGATCCCAGTCGTAGGCAAAACCGATCGAGTCGATCTGCCGGCGGAAGTTGGCGATGGCCTTTTCCGTGGTTACGCGCGGATGGATGCCGGTTTTGATGGCGTAGTTTTCGGCCGGCAGACCAAAGGCGTCCCAGCCCATGGGGTGCAGGACGTTCCAGCCCTGCATGCGCTTCCAGCGTGTGATGATGTCGGTGGCGGTGTAGCCCTCGCAATGTCCGACGTGCAGCCCCGCGCCCGAGGGATAGGGAAACATGTCGAGCGCGTAGAACTTGGGCCGGCTGGGATCGAACGTGGTCTGGTGCAGGCGGGCCGCGCGCCAGCGGGCCTGCCACTTGGGTTCAACAAGACGATGGTCGTAGGGCATGGAGGTGCGGAGTTTACACCACCGCAGTGCCGATCAATCAGACGTCGTGCGATCCGCTGTACCCGCGCCCGCAGGCATCGACAGCGGCGGCAGCCCGACCAGTTCACGGCGCCGCTCAAAAAGCGCCTGCCCGAAGAGAAAGGCGGTCATGCAAGGATGCGACGCCATGGCGTAGCTCTTGCCGGCGGCGCGCAACTGGACGTTCTCGTCGCTCACCACCCAGCGCGTGCTCAGCTTCTCGCACCAGCGCACCTCCACCTCGATCTCCGGGGCAGCCATCACCGCGGCGGGAAGCGGCTTCCAGTTCTCCAGTAACAGGCGCCGCAGGGCCGGCAAGCTGGTGTTTTCCCCGAAGAGGTAGGCACTGCGACCGCCCAGCGTCTTCTCACTCTCGCTGGTCTGAATCTCGTCGGAGTGAACCAGCGCGGGTGGCCTGTCGCGCCCGCGCGCAAGATCGTCGAAGTAGTCCTGCAGATGGCACTGGTCATCGAAGATGACCTCGCTGGGCGAAACCTTGGCGAGATTGCGGCGCACGCCTACGGCACAGCCGACCAGCGCTGCCGCCGCGAGCACGGCGGCGCCAGTCATGCCGGCCAGTAGTCTCTTGCGGGGCATAGGCGATCTGGCCTCACTATCGAAAGACTGCGATCAATTCTTTAGTCTGAATTGCCCAAATCAAGGTCCGACGTCCGGTGCACTTTCGCCCTCTTCCTCGGACGGTCCGTAGTCCACGCCCGGCTTGTGCACGTAGGCCCCGACCGGCTTCTGCACCTTGCCCATGATGCGGCCTTCGCTGACCATCACCGGCATCGGCGGATCGAGCTCGTAGTAGTAGCCACGCGTGCCGAGGGCGTAGTGGTACTGCCTGCCCTGGTATTCGAAATGGCGGCGAATGGTGATCGGCACGTTGCCCACACGGTGGAAGGCCCGGTGCCGCAGCACGAAGTCGAACAGGCGCACCGCCCGGTTGTTCACCACGCGATGGCAGCCGTGGGAGAATCGTCGCGCGATCGAGGTGTAGTCAACCGATCCATGGGTTCGGATCTGGTTGTCGAAGAAGGTTGTGCCGCGCTTCATGTGATGGATGGCCATCACCAGGCCGTAGGCTGATTGATAGCCGGGGCCCATCACGTCGGTGTTCACCGCGACTTCCGCACCCAAGTCGCGGTCCCACATCTTGCGGGTCAGCAGATCCTTGGCCGGCGTGCCCTCGGGCGGAATCCAGACCGGCCCGGCCACGATGTCTTTCCACACGCGCGGGCCGACATCGGAGTTCTTGTACTTGAAGTACACCTTGCCGTCGGAACGCATCTCGCTG
The DNA here is from genome assembly GCA_003157315.1 of Myxococcales bacterium. Next base: position 7,357 of record PMJE01000573.1, read on the forward strand.
CGCCAGGATCCGACGGTGGTGCGCCAGCGGCACAGTGGGATCTTCTGCTTGTTCCACTTCACATACAGGGTGAGGCTGGGGAAGTTCACGCGCGGCTGCGCGACGGGTTTGCCGTTGTCATCAAAGGGAAAGTCGTACCAGACATCGCCCCGATCAATCTCGACGGAAAGATCCATCTTGCTGCTGTAGTAGGGCGGAAGCTTGGGCGGCAAGAAGGCCACATGCAGCAGCTCGCGCGCCAGCCCCTGGGTGTGGAAGGTGTGCAGCGCGCCGAGCATGTCGTCAGTGGTACGGACCTGCAGGGCCGCCATGAGCGCGTCGGTGTACTGCGCGATAAGATTTGGAACGGGGTGATCGACCCCGGCAGCGTCTTTGTAAGTGGCCGGCTGCTTTCCCCCCGACACCGAACCGTCTTCGATGATGCCCGCCGCATCGGTCACCCGTTCCATCAGGATGCGACGGAAGGTGTCGAAGTGCAGGTCGAGCGGTTGCCGCTGCAAAGCCGCCTGCGTCTCACCGCCGAGAAACCCCCAGCCGAAAATGTTGTTCTTGCGCTCCCACGCCGCTAACGCCTGGTTGGTCGGCAGATCGAATTGCCCGTCTACGTGCTTGGCCAGCAGGCCCTCGCACGAAAGGCGCGCCTGAGCCGCCCGAATGGCGCGCAGGCGCACCTCGCCACGACGCGCGCGCTCGATGCGAGCCCCAGCCTTGGGATCTTGCGCGACAATCAGCTTGAGCCATTCGTCGCGATCATGTGCAGAGGCGCCCGCCGCTTCCTTGGCCTTGGCGATCTGCTTGTCCACCCAGGCGGCATCCCCGGTCGCCTCGTTGTACTCGCGGCGCGCCTGCTCGCGGCTTTGGAAGGTGACCGTGCCATCGAAGGCCGCCAGGCCGGCAAGGTCAAGGTCGGCGTAGCAGGTCCTCGCCTGATCGTCTTCGATGCGCTTGAGCAGGACCGAAAACGTGGGCGGAATGCCGTAGACCTCGAGAAAATTTGGCTCACGCTGCAGGCGCACCGCCCGTTTGGCCTCGGCGAGGATACGCTTGCCCTGCGGGCTTTGTGCCGCCTCCGCGGTTCCCGGAAGCCCCGCAGCCATCAACAACGCGTAGCTCGCTTCTGGGCTTTCGAGGAAGATGTCGTCCGGGCTTTCCCAATCATTGGCGAGAGCGATGAAGGCGCGGCGGTTACGGTTGGGTTTCTGCTCGCTGCTCGGCCCGTCCGACTCGCTGAAGATGAAGGGCGCCCACCGGTCGAAGAACTCCAAGTTGAGAAAGCCCTTTTCGCGCGCCCATGCCATAGGTATGCGAATGCCGCCGTCGGGACGGAGCGCGATGGTTTCGCCTTCGGCGATCTCCCC
>PMJE01000168.1 GCA_003157315.1 Myxococcales bacterium
CGACTGTCCAGTCCTGTTCAGGCAATTGCCCGGCCACTGCCAGTGCGACCACCGTCTGGTCGGCCGTCCACACGGTGGTGATGTCGATGGGTGTGGGCATGCTGACAGCTATCACCGAACTCGACGGCGCTGCTTCGCTCCGGTCGTAGTCGGCGATCTCGGTTGTTGCTTCTGCGTCGGTGGAGCTGGTCATAGTCAGATGTACGGAGTTGACGAAGTCCAGGTTGGGCACGCCCCCGGTGGCGGTGACCGTGACCTGGCGGACAGAGATTTGCGAATTCATGCGCTTGGCCCATGCGGTGTTGGATGAGGAAAACGTGAAGGAGCTAGTCACCGACACATCGCCGGCCCACTTGGGGATTGGCACGCCCGGCACCACTACCCCGTGCTGGGTGACATCGACCTCGGGGAGGTCGGCCTCGGCGGAGAACGAACAGGCCCCGGCCAGTGCGGCCAGCAGCGGGATGATGGGAAGAATTCGGAGTGCCATGGCCGGTGTCTCACCAGATGTAGACGATGAGCCCCAGTTTGACTGACGATCCCACCGCCTTGACCGTCGGCTCCTGGGGCACGACCACCTCGGTGGTGCCCGCGGCGCTTGGGGCATTGGCTGCCGACTGGCTAATCGCGGCATCAACATTGTCGATCTGGCCACGGATCACGGTGAGGCCTCCGTGGATGAAGAAAACGGCCCTGCGCGAACCGAAGTCCAGACCCAGGTGGACGTTCATGTACTGGTAGCCAACCCGCTCCAGCAGCGGGCTGCCGTCGAACCCACTGCCGATGATTGCCTTGGCCAGGGAGTTGGCGTTGCCGTCCTGATAGCGGCCGTATTCGAAGCTGGCCGAGGGACCCGCGGCAAAGGGCAACAAGGTGATGCCGGCACGCCAGCCGCGGCTGATGCTGTTGCTCCCGCCTCCCCCGCAAAGGCGCACCCAACTCCACGGGCGAATCGCCAGCGAGCCGATAAGGCCATCGGGCACGCCCACGTCAGCCATCAAGCCAAAGATGGGCAAGCGTTTGGGCGAAGGCGGCGCAGCGGGCACGGTGATGACCGGCACGTTCTCCCCTTGCTCGTAGTCTTCCCAGGCCCAGGCCGGCAGAACTACGCCGAGGACCAGCGCAGCGAAAACCGCCAGGGTGAGCTTCATACTCTAATATATCGCCACATTTTACGTAACAGTGAATACTATTTCTAAACAATGTAAAACTCCATGCGTCTTCCGGCCTTGGAATGTAACTGCCTGCAGCTTTGCGGGAATTCGGTCAGCGCAGCGCGCTGGCGCAAGATGCACTTCTGGCAGTCTGGGAGCGGCGCGGTAAAACTTCTGACCGTTCAGCGGGTTCGCAGAAAGAACCTCCGGTATGTCTGGTTGAGAAACGCCAGCGCTTTGTCAACCTCTGCCTCGGATGGTTCCGCGGAAACATCCTCAGCATCGGAGGCCGAGACAACACGAAAGGCCCTCGATCCTGAGGGCTCCTTCCACACCAGAAACTTGGAAGTTCGGGAGACCAGGGCCAGTTGGCGATTCTTCTCAGGAAAATCGATGGCAGAAACCAGCACCAGCCGCCCAGGATCTTGCGCTCGCAGCAGCGACACACCGCTGCTGTAGTCGCTGGCAGCGATGTCCGGCATCAGGCCAGCATAGTCGAGAAAGGTGGGCATGATGTCCACGTGACTCGTCAAAGGCAAGGACAGCGAGATTTTGTCCGATGTGCACAACACGAGCGGAACTCTCACACGCGGGTTGACGAAGCTAACCGAGGCGTGTCCCAGCAATCCGTGATCCCAGAACTCCTCACCATGATCCCCGGTGACCGCTGCAATCCAATCCCTGCCCGCCCGCGCCTGCATGAACACCCGCAGCAACTTGCCGACGCTGCTGTCGACGAAGCGGACGGCGTTCTTGTACCGATTGACGAAGCCGGCGCGAACCTCCGGATCCTGCTCATTGCCCTTGATAAGGCTGTGGGATTCCGGGAGGGCCGGCTGGTAGACCTCGAACTCGGGCGGGTAGTAGTACTTGTGGTGAGTGGCATCGAAGAATACGACCAAGAAGAAGGGCTCGTCGTTGGAATGCTTTGCCAAGAAATCCATCGACCATCGCAGAACGTCGCGGTCGCGTTGGTCGGGAGTTGAGCCCTTGGCCTCGAAAAACTCATGGAATTGCTCGGTCAGGTAGGAAAGCTCGCCCCATTGCACGAGAGGCGCCGAGGATCCGCCGGCCACGCGGTAGCCATTCTGCTTGAGAACACGCAATGGGAAATTCGGCACATTGCGCTTGCCAAAAATCTGATAGTAATACGAATGAAGCCCATAGAGCAGTGAGAAAAGGCAGTGATCGGTGGCATGACTGGAAGCCTGATGATTGGCAGAATGGGCACACTGCGCAGTCGATTGCAGCGTCCACAGCTCGGGCATGTATTCCGGCGTCAGCATGTCCCCACGCAAAGTCTCAACCAGAATCAGAAGGAAACTTGGTCGGCGCTGCAGCTTGGGGACTGCTCCGTCGAAATTGGGGTAGTGAATGGTCCAGGACTCTCCTGCCGAGTTTGCCACGTGGGACGCGAACAGAACGTCGTGCAGCGGAAGCGGCCTGGCCGCGCCACTAGCGACCGGCGCGTGCAGTCGGGTAGACCCGACCCAGCCCACGATGAAGAGACCGCAAAGCAGAAGCAGCAAGCCTCTGGCCGCCCTACCGCTTTGCCCAGCTCGGTGAGCGAGGCGGATCCCAGCCCAACCTGCAAGATAAAGTATGACCGCGCCCGCAATTAGGCCTCCGGCGACGAGTGAAACCTCCCCAGCGGTGACGTGCAGGGACTCATTCACCGCACCACGCCCCAATAGGGTGGTCACTGACGAATCGGAAAGATGAACGCCCAGCACCTCGTACAATCTAATGTCGAGGTAGGCGGTGACCAGCAGCGCGGCGCAAAGCAGGCTCGCGCCTGCCCGGCCCAATCTCCCCGGCCACAAACGAGAGCTGAGCGAAAACGGCGCCGTCACTAGGCCTATTGCAAGCGCAAGGCCGCTCGCCACCATCAAGCAGTAGCTGGCCGCCTCCCAGCGCCCTGGGACCCCATCTTTGGGCAACAAACGGTGCAACTGAGTGAGGTAGAACGTGCAGAAGAACAGCACAAACGCCAGCAAACTGCAGAGCGCGGCGGCTAAACCCACCCGGGGTTTGGAGGAAAGCAACGCCTTCACCATACTTCAGGCACCGCGGATGTCCAGAACCGCTACCCGAAACCGAACATCAGGGAACGCTGTATCCCCTGACAAATGGTTCGATTGCTCTGGCTTGGGCGTGAGACTTGACAAAGGTATTCCGGTCATTGGCTGATTGGAACAGATACACAGCGTAACCGCCCCAGCCGCCGCCGCAGTACTTGCATGCCTGACAGGCCTCTCGATGGGGCAGGGGATTCATCCCCTCTTCAATTTGGGCGCAATAGCTCATGCGCACGGCTTCGGCCAATCTCTCAACATCCTCGTGCAACACCGCTTCGGCTGCGACTATGCTCGCATCGTAGATCAATTGGTAGTTACGGCCACGGGCCGCAATCTCCGGCGTGTCATGTTGTTCTTCGGTGTACAGCAGTGCCATAAGCTCTCTGACCATGTCGCCGTTGCGTTTCAGATGTAACTTCGGCCGCAGGCCGCTTTGCCAAACGCACAGTCCAGTTTCGGTGATCACTGCCGGATCCTGCCATCCAACCCCGAGATTGAGTTCGCTGTCAACGCCATCCTGTCCGTTGAGAAGCGCCCAGGCCGCACTGCCGCCGAGGCCGGAACGCTTCTCGTACTCCCAGGAATTGAGCGACACCAATGGCGAGACAGCACAGTTTACGATGAAGCCGCCCGCCTTGGAAAAGCGCGGCACATCCAGCCACCCACCCGCGAAGTCCACTCGCAGGGGTGCTTCTTTGGGGGCACGGATCCATTTCACAATCTCTGTGGTTGAAACCGGGCTGAACTTGGGCGGCGTCTTGGGCAACACGACATAGCTGGCGCCGGTTCTTGAACACAAAGCGCGTTTGAGCTCACCATATTGGTCGTCGTCAGTCACCGCCAGGATATCGGGCCTGAGTTGGCGAAAGTGGTCTTGAAAATCCAGCCCTAGCTCAAGATTTTCACCAATTACTACGCTGTCGATCATCGCAAGAGATTGCAGCAGCGCCAGCTTGTGTTCCTGGGGGATGGATGATCGGCGTTGCTTGTGTGTCCACAAGACCTTGTCGGAAGCGAAGCAAACCGTCAGGTGGTCGCCCAGCGCCTTTGCTTCATTGAAGAACTGCAGATGGCCGGCGTGCAGGATGTCATAGCATCCGGAGACAAAGATATTTCTCATGACGGGTCTGTATTGCTTGGTTCCCGTGCTGGGGATGCGCTATCGGCCATCGGGATCGGGCCGATCCAATTGCTGCATTTGCTTCTTGAGGGCACGTCGTTCCTCGCGCATGGCGTGGTGTTCTTGGNNCCTCGCACCCGCAACAGCGGTGATGATGGATCGGGATTCGCTGGCGCGCGGTGAAGGTTCTCGAAGCCGCCCATGATCGCCACGCCGTGGCACTCGACCGCCAGGGTCGGGGGCACGATGAGCTGCACGCCGCCAAACACGGCTTTCACTTCCACTTCAACTATCCCGTCGGGGAAAAGCGCCTCGCGCAGATCCACCTGCACGCCGCCGAATATCGCCCTGATCTTGAGTCGGCGGGGCAGTGGCCTCGGTCCAGAGAATTGGCCACCGCCGAAAATGGCGGTGATTTCTTGATGCTCGGGAACATCGCTCGCGTGGGCCAGAGCCTGCGCCTGAACTTCCCCGTCTGCCTTCGCTAGATCGTCCACCAGTTGATTTATGGACGCGATAGTGTTCCGCTCATGCGCCAAGCTCAGACGGCGTTCGAATTCTTCGATGTTCAGGTGATCGTGAGCGAAAGCGTCGGACAGACGAGCGACGACCTTTTCGCGTTCCGCGACCAGGCCCGGGGGAGAAAGAGTAGTGCGAGGACGGTCGGCCATAGGGGCCATCATAGCGCAATGAATCTCATGCGGGCGACCTGTCTCTACGTCACCACCAAGCGCCGGGACCTGATGGAGGAATCCTCTTTGCCTAGTGTCCGATGTTAAGGAAGGGAGCGTTACTTTCGGCGATTCTTAGGAAAGAAGGCTTTTCGCGGAGCGTGCATGGCAAGGACCTTTCTCGGAACGACCAAACCCACCGCGAGCAAGGCCGTCACGGCTCCGGTGGACGCCGGTGTCCTGGTGGAAACCAGTGGTCGCCGTCGCGATCGCACATTCAGTTACGGCGCCTATCTCGACCGCCCGCGGGCCGGGACCGAGATCGGGAGCGGAAACTAGGATCTTCTTCCCGCAGTCGGCTCGGCCAAGCCCCATCGCCATTTCAGCGCGGGCGGTGGTACACTTCGGTCATGGNNGCTTGGCCCATGGGAAGGCGAGAGTACCGAGCAATTGCTGGAACTGCTTCGCGAGGGACCTGCGAAAAGCCGGCTTTGAAGGTCTTTGACCCGCGTCACGCTCCCCATGTCGGATGAACTGAACGAGATCGAAGAAGCCACCGGATTGCTCGACCTGGATGCTCGATACCCATGGCTTTCAGATCTCGTTCATCGGGCGAATGGCGAGCGCCTCAATCAGCTTGGTGATCGAGCCCCAGCGCAAGGCTTCGAGTTCTTCGACCTCACCCAGATCTGTGTTCGGGCGAGAAAACCCGGTCAGAAGAATCCCGAGGACCAGCCTCGTGAACACCTAGCAAGCTCAGACCTCAACCTCAGACTCCTAGGCGCCTGGCAAGTCCTGGCACGAGATTTCTACAACGAGCTGCTTGGGCATCTTGCGACGCTGGACGAGTACGTCCGCAGGGGAATTGTGAAGAGGCCGCAAGACTTCGTTGGGAGGAAACTTCTGGCCCCTCAGGGTTGCAATAGGGCGCCGAAAGACACCGCCTTCGACTATATTTCCACGATTGCGGAGTGCGCCTGGGGCCTGTTTTTCGCCAATCGCTTTGCGAGCATAGAGGNNGCAACGTGAAGGGAAGCAAGGCAAAGAACGCCGATTTCCGTGTTTGGACCGGCACCAAGAAACTCTGGATCGACTGCTACTCACCGTATACCAACGCGAGTAAATCGTTTCCCTCATTTGAGGAGTGGGTACTCTTCTGGGCTAGGGCGAAGTGGGAGGAGAAGTTCTCAGGCGCCAATGAGGCTTCTGGCGGCCTTCCAACTGGAATCGCAATCATGTTGCTGAAGACGCGCGATCCCGACGAAGGCACCGGCGGCGTGCTCGATGCGCTGGTGAAGCTAGATTACAAGCGGACCTTTGGCGAACCTGTGGGCACCGCGCCGGATGAACTCTGGATTGCCTGCCCCGGGCTGGAGGTCGTTTGGGTTGGGGAGACTCGATTCAGCTCAGGCGAGTTCGGACCCCGCCTTGTTTGCGAGTGGAGGCGGCCGTGACCAATCGCAAATGCGTAGTCGAGGGATCGTAGGAGGGTGTCAGTGGCCGCCCGCGAGAACCACCGCCCCCTGGCGCAGAATTTCCACGCGCTCCCCGCTCACGCGGGCCAGGGTGCTGGGCTG
>PMJE01000329.1:0-382 GCA_003157315.1 Myxococcales bacterium
CCTCCTGTTGCGTTCTTTCCGCCCGATGCGGTCACGCCGCCCGACGCGGTCGCACCGCCCGATCCTGGCATCCCTCCGGTTTGTTGACCGCCTGAGCTGATAGCACCGCCCGACCCGGTCGCACCTCCAGACTCCCCTGCCCCGCCCTCGCCGGCAGTCGAGCCTGGCAGGGTATCTCCGCACCCGAAGCTAGGAGCCGTTGCAAGGACACCCAGGCCAAGTACGAGGAAGGCGCCCAGTGCCTTCGTAAGGAAACGGTCGCTCATCTTGTTGCTCATTTCTTCTCCGACGAAAAAGTAGGTGCTGAAAGATGTTGGTTGCGGTTCAAGAGCTTCATTGGAAAAACAAGAATACAAGCAACGCAGCGCAATGTGACAACCAT
>PMJE01000329.1:469-3441 GCA_003157315.1 Myxococcales bacterium
GTATGATGGGTGTCCTCGCAAGCCGGCCTAGTCCACCCCGATGCATCCCAGCGAACAAACATCCAAGCCTGACAAGACGGTTGATACGATCATGCAGGCTGGCCAGATCGTGGACGGAAAGTACCGAGTGGATCACTTGCTTGGGCAGGGTGGGATGGCAGCAGTGTGGGCGGGCTCGAATGAGCGCACGGGCAAGCGAGTCGCCCTGAAGGTGATTCTGCGGTCCTTAGCTACCACGCGCGAAGCCGAACGTCTGGTCTACAGCGAGGCGTTGGCCGCCAGCCGGGTGAACCATCCCAATGTTGTGACGGTCTTCGATGTCATCGAACATGAGGGAATGGCGTGCATCGTGATGGAGCTGCTCGACGGAGAGCCGCTGGGCACGTACATGGCTCGCAAGGGACGCCTGAGCGTGAGCGAAGCGACGTCGCTTCTCTTGCCCGCCATGCGTGGAGTCGCAGCTGCCAACGCACAGGGTGTCGTCCACCGCGATCTCAAGCCACAGAACATCTTCATCTGCATCGGGCCCGACGGGCACATCCTGACGACCAAGGTGTTGGATTTCGGCATCTCAGTCATGATGGAACGAGTGGTGGACCCCTCGGCAGGGACCGCCCTGGCCTTGACCATGGGCACCCCGTACTACATGGCTCCCGAGCATATTTTGGGGGAGAGACGCATCGATGAGCGTGCTGATGTGTACGGCTTTGGTGTGTTGTTCTATGAGGCGCTGAGCGGAAAGTTGCCGTTCTCAGGCGAGCCAGGACCGGAGCTCTTCCAGCGCATCTTGAAGGAACCCGCTCCTTCCTTGACGCAATCCCATCCTGATTTGCCCAAGGGCCTGGTGCGCATTATCGAAGTTGCCATGGCCAAGGAGCCGGACCATCGCTATTCCGATCTGAATCTGATGGTGAGCGCCATGGAAAACGAGCTGCTGGCGTCTGCCCCAGTCTCGCGTTTGATCACCCCGCTGGTTGGCGCACCCCCGTTTGCCCTACGCGATGCCGAGTTCGGACAGTCCGTGGTGCAAACCATCCTTGCCAGGAATCCGTCCCGTCCGCACCAGGAGACGAAGATGCTCTTCGCGTTTCCTCTCGGGAAGAGCGAACCGAGAGCCAGCAAGGGTGGATCTAGCCGTGCATCGCATGATCACCTGGAAGTGGCAGGGCCGCCCCCAGCCACAGGTCGCGTAACGGCTTTGGTGCGTCTGAAACCGCGGTTTCGGAAGGCATTGTTGCTCATCCGGTCCTCTTCTGCCCTTCGCGCTTGGTCGCTCGCTTACCTTCGTGGCCGGCGAGGATTGATCGGCGCAGGGGTCGCGGTCGCGCTGGTTTTCGCAATTTGGATAGCCACGCGAAGCTCCGGTCCTGTGCATCGAGCTTCGCGAGTACCGGTCGCGAGCCCCGCGCCCGCAGCAAGCTCGCCCGCCGTTCCAAGGGTGGAGCCAAGGGCGATCATTGTCCCGCTAGCAGCGCCCCCCCCTTTGCCTGCCTCGCCACCACCTGCGCCAGGCACACTCGCAACCGCCGGACAGAGCGAGCCCAAGAGTCACGTACGCGCGCATGGTACATCGCTTGCGTCGGCGCGTGCGCGATCACGGGCGGCAAGGTCTCGCGCTGCGGCGCCCCGTGCCGGGAAGCTGTCCGCGGACGATTTCTAGCGTCCAAGCTGTGAGAATTCGTTTCACCCAGCACCCATGCAAACCCATTGCATGGCGATGCCCGCACACGAGGCGGCGTGAATGAGGTACGATGCATGGCGAGATGACTAGAAGCGTTGGNNGTCTTGCCGGGGCAGGCGGATGCGCCGATGGCCACGCTCGCCGACGGTGCCAGCGGAGACGCCGTGCGCGGCGACGCCGACGTCTTGCCGGCCCAGGCAGATGCGCCGATGGCCACCGGGGACGCCGGTGCTGACGGTGGACACGTCATTCCGGTGGCTGTTTCGGCGGGCCTGTTCTCCACCTGCGCGCTGCTGTCGAACGGGACGGCGAGATGCTGGGGGTACAACTACTACGGCCAACTCGGCAACGCGACGACGACCGACTCGACCACTCCCGTCGTGGTCCAGGGATTGAACGACGCAGTCTCGATCTCGGCGTCGGACGGGTATCACGCCTGCGCCGTACGGGCCAACGGCACGGCACAATGCTGGGGCGGCAACCTCTACGGCGATCTCGGCGATGGCACCATGGTCGATTCTTCCTCGATCAAGACGGTGTTGAACCTGTACAACATTGCGACCATCAGCACTGGTGGCAATGCCACCTGCGCTGCGCTCGTCGACGGGACCGCGTACTGCTGGGGCGAGGCGTCGGGCGTGGGGGGGGGACGTCCGTACCGCTTCCGCTCAAGGGCGTGGTCTCAATCCAAGCTAGCGACAGTGACATCTGCGCGCTTCTTGCCGATGGCACGGTCGACTGCTGGGGGGACAACACTTCCGGCCAGATTGGCAACGGCACGTACGCCGACCCCATCCACCCGGTATCGACGCCCACCGCGGTGCAGGGGCTGAACCACGTCGTCGCCATCTCCACCGGTACCGGGGGCGAGTGTGCCGTCTTGGCGGACGGCACAGCCGCATGCTGGGGCGACAACGACCATGGTCAGCTGGGCAACGGAACGGTGATCGGTGGCCCGCCGTACGGCAGCTCGACGCCCGTGGCAGTCTCCGGGCTGACGAATGTGGTAGCGATCACGACAGCCGGCTATTATGCCTGCGCGCTGCTCTCCGACGGCAGCGTGAGTTGCTGGGGCGACAACGAATGCGGCACCCTGGGCAATGGCACGACGACGGACTCGTCCTTGCCCATCGCGGTTCCCGGCCTGAACGACATCGTGGCGATCTCGGCCGGCATCGACCATGTCTGTGCGCTGGCGGCGGACGGAACCATCTGGTGCTGGGGGCTCAACCTCAACGGCGAGCTTGGCCATGCGCCCACCAATGATTCGTGCAAAGGTGCGGTGTGCTCG
>PMJE01000570.1:0-361 GCA_003157315.1 Myxococcales bacterium
CAACCCGGTCATCATCGGCGAGCCGGGGGTGGGCAAGACCGCCATCGTGGAAGGCATCGCCCAGCGGATCGCATCCGGCGACGTGCCGGAATCGCTCAAACGCAAGCGCATCTTGGCGCTCGATCTGGGCTCGTTGGTGGCGGGAACCAAGTTTCGCGGCGAGTTCGAGGACCGGCTCAAGGCGGTACTCAAGGAGATCGCTGCGGCCGACGGCCAAGTCATTCTTTTCATCGACGAGTTGCACACCCTGGTCGGCGCCGGCGCGGCGGAGGGCGCGGTCGACGCCGCCAACATGCTCAAGCCGGCCTTGGCGCGCGGCGATCTGCGCTGCATCGGTGCCACCACGCTCGACGAATACCGC
>PMJE01000570.1:409-1168 GCA_003157315.1 Myxococcales bacterium
GGCCATCGACCTGGTCGACGAGGCAGCCAGCCGCTTGAAGATGGAGCTGGAATCGCTGCCCGAGCCAATCGACCAATTGGAACGTAGCCTGACCAGCCACCTGATGGAACAATCGGCGCTGGCCAAGGAGACCGACCAGGCCTCGCGCGACCGGCTGGACGAAGTTGAGTCCGAGATCGCCGAGCTGCGCGAGCGGGTGGACCGCATGAAACTGACCTGGCAGCGCGAAAAACAGGTCATCACCGAACTGCAGAGACTGAAGAGCGAGATCGAGGAGGCCAAGACACAGGCGCAGCTTCTGCAGCGGCAGGGCGACCTGGGACGTGCGGCAGAGATTCGCTTTGGCCGTTTGCCCGAGCTGGAAAAGAAACTCCAGGCCAAGAACGACGAGCTGACGAAAGCGCAGAAGGATGGCTCGTTCCTCCGGCAGGAAGTCACCGAAGACGATATCGCCGCGGTGGTGTCCAAGTGGACCGGCATTCCCGTGGAAAGGATGCTGGAAGGCGAGCAGGCCAAGCTGACCAACATGGAGGCGCGCCTGCACGAGCGCGTGGTGGGCCAGGATCGGGCGGTCGAAGCCATCGCGAACGCGGTTCGGCGGGCGCGTGCGGGCTTGCAAGATCCCAACCGGCCGATTGGCTCGTTCATTTTCTTGGGGCCGACCGGGGTGGGGAAGACCGAATTGGCGCGCGCCCTGGCGGCTTTTCTTTTCGACGATGAAACCCATGTGGTGCGCATCGACATGTCGGAGTACATGGA
>PMJE01000570.1:1265-3914 GCA_003157315.1 Myxococcales bacterium
TTCCGCAACACGGTCATCATCATGACCTCCAACGTCGGCAGCAAACGCTTGCTCGGCGATGCGCCCGACACCGAGGGCGTCATGGACGATCTGCGCCGCACCTTCCGACCCGAGTTTCTCAACCGGGTCGACGACATCGTACTCTTTGAACGCCTCAGCCGGCCAGACCTGGACCGCATCGTCGACCTGCAGATCGAACGCTTCCGCAAGCTTCTGCGCGAGCGGGACATCGGAATCGAGTTGGCCCCAGCAGCTCGGTCGTTTCTGGCCGACAAGGGCTTCGACCCGGTCTACGGCGCGCGGCCACTCAAACGCGCGATCGCCACGTACTTGCAGAACCCTCTGGCTCGTTGCCTGATTGCCGGCGAATTCGCACCCGGCGAAACCGTGTGGGTCACGCGCAAAGGCGACGAGCTAGGCTTCAGTCTCAAGCCAACCGCGGCTTCATCCGCTGTAAGCTAGATGGAACGATGAAGGACCTCTACAAAATCCTTGGTGTTTCCGAAGATGCGAGCGAGGACGCGCTCAAGAAGGCGTACCGCAAGCTGGCCAAGGAGAATCACCCCGACGCCACCGGCGGGGACAAGAAGAAAACCGAACGCTTCAAGGAGATCAATGAGGCCTACACGGTTCTCTCCGACCAACAGAAGCGGCGCGAGTACGACCGTCTGCGGGCAGCGCCGGTCGGCGCGGACGGTATGCCCGAGGGCTTTGACCCGGATGCGTTCGCGCAGGCCTTCGGTGGGGGCGCTGGCGGCGTGCACACGGGTGGCTTCGGCGATCTCGGCGACATCTTCGCCAATCTATTCGGAAACGCCGGGCCGTCTCCGCGGGGTCGCGGTCGCGGCCGCGCGGCCGCCCGCGGTGCGGACATGGTGGGGAACTTGGAGGTCACGTTCAAGGATGCTGCACTTGGTGGACGGCGGAACCTTCGCTCAGGGGCTGGAAAATCAGTAGACGTCAACATACCAGCTGGCGTAGAGACCGGGGCTCGCCTGCGTGTGCCAGGCCAGGGCGCTCCTGCACCCAGGTCAGGCCAGCCGGGCGATCTCTACCTGGACATCGTGGTGCAACCAGATGCCCACCTGCGCCGCAACGGGGACGACGTCGAGTTGACGCTGCCGCTGACCCTGGGCGAGGCCGTGCTCGGTACGCAGGTCGATGTTCCGACCTTGGATGGCGCGGTCAGGTTGACTGTCCCCGGGGGCACATCCAGCGGCGCCAAGCTGCGCCTGCGCGGAAAGGGGATCAAGCGGCCCGAGGGTGGCCGCGGTGACCAGCTTTGCCGTGTCGAGATCGTCGTCCCGCGTCTCAAACCCGATGACGTCGAGTCCCACCGCCTGGCCGAGGAGCTTGAAACTCGCACCCGGCCCGCAAAAGTCCGAGGCTTCTGATGCAATCCGACATGAATAGCGTAACCACGGCTGGCTGCAGCGGCGATTTTTCGGCGCCCGCGCACTTGCGGTTCCTGCTCTGCCGGCCTAGTTTTGGATCAACAAGATGACGCCCCCCGAAGGCTCACGCTCGCTTCCCTTGCTTTCGCTGCGGAACCTGGTGCTGTTCCCCGGCGCGGTCATGCCCGTGGAGATCGGACGACTGTCGTCGCTGCGCCTGATTGAGAGCCTGCCGGGCAAGGGGGTCCACCTGCTGGTGGGAACCCAAAAGGACGCGGACGTGGAGGAGCCCGCCGGCGCGGACCTTTATGGCGTCTGTGTCGAGGGCGAAGTCGTGCGCATCGTCAAGGCGGCAGAAAACCGGGTCACAGCGGTGCTCCGCGGTGTCGAGCGACGCCGCATCACCGGCTTCGTGCAGGAAAAGCCCTTCCTGGTCGCCACATATGATCCGCTGGTTGAGATTCGCAAGGATCCCATCGAGATCGACGGGCTGGGCATGGCGGTATACGACGTGGCCAAGCAGCTCATCGCCATTTCGCCCGACATTCCCGACGAGGCGGCGCAGATTCTCGACCAGAACAAGGATCCCGCGCGCCTGGGCGACATCGCCGCGGCCACCGTGGATCTGTCGGCCGAGGAGCGCGCCTCGCTGCTCGTCGAGGTGGACGTGGCCGAGCGCCTGCGCCGGCTGCTGGTTCTCTTGCAGCGCAAGGTCGAGCTGATCAAGGTCAAGCAGAAGATCGACACGCAGGTGCGCGAGGAGTTCTCCAAGCATCAGCGCGAGGCGGTTCTGCGCCAGAAGCTGAAGGCCATCCAGGACGAGCTGGGTGAGGGCGACGAGAGCAGCGACCTCGATTCCTTTGAAGAGAAGATCAAGGCGTCGGGCATGCTGGAAGAAACCGCGAAGGTGGCGCGCAAGCAGCTCGAACGCCTGCGCCAGATGGCGCCCTCGTCGGCCGAGTACACCGTACAGCGCACCTACTTGGAATGGTTGGTCGAACTGCCCTGGTCGAAGGCGACTACTGACACGCTGGAGTTGGACCAAGCACGCAAGGTGCTGGATGCCGACCACTACGACCTGCAGAAGGTGAAGAAGCGGGTGCTGGAATACCTGGCGGTGCGCAAGCTGGCCCCCAGCAAGAAAGGCCCCATCCTGTGCCTGGTGGGACCACCCGGCGTGGGCAAGACCTCGCTCGGCAAGTCGGTGGCCCGCTCGCTTTCACGCGAGTTTATTCGCGCCTCGCTGGGCGGCGTG
>PMJE01000646.1 GCA_003157315.1 Myxococcales bacterium
CGCCACGTGCTCGGGGTGCAACGCTTGGGGCGCAAGGGCCTGCGGCGCTTGCAGGATATTCTGCGTGAAGAGAAGCCGAGCATCCTGCACAGCTATCGAGACAAGGCGAACTTCCTGGCGCGGCTGGCATTGCCGCGCGCACCAGTGCCGGTGGTCCTGACCAGCGTGCGCAACCGCGCCATCAACCTCCTCTATCTACTGACCGAGCGCTACCTCGCGCGCCGTTCCGATCGCGTGCTGGTCAATTCCCAGGCTGTGCGCTACGAGCTCAGGCGCTGGGCGCGCGTCCCGGACTCCAAGATCCAGATCATCCACAACTTCATCGACCTCGATCGTTTCCATCCNNGGCCGCCTTCCTGGCAAGGTGCGCGTGCTTCTGGCCGGCCGCGAGCGCGATCGCTGCTACGCGGCCTGCACCTGGCGGCTGGCTAGCCTGCTCGGTGTGCAGCCGCATCTGGTGCGTCTGGGTGTGGTCACCGACATGCCAACCCTGTATCACGCGGCCGACGTCTTGCTGCTGCCCTCGCTGTGGGAAGGGCTGCCCAATGCAGTCCTGGAGGGACATGCCAGCGGCCTGGCCGCGCTGGTGTCACATGCCGCAAATGTTGATCGCATTGTGCTCGACGGAGAGAGCGGGCTTGAGGTCCCCACCTTCGGGATCCGTTCACTGGCCGAAGCCATGGAACGACTCATCAAAACCCCGGCCGAGCAACTTCGGCGCATGGGTGAGCGCGGGCGTGCGCATGTGTCTGCCAGCTTTGGCTCCGCCAGGGTGCTGGCAGAGACAGTGGCGCTGTACGACGCCCTGCTGGCCGAGAAGGGGATTGCCTAGTGTGCGGAATAGCCGGCTTCTTGGCCAAGCAGAGCGACGCACGCCCTGATCCACGAATCGTTCAGCGCTTTGCTGCAGCCATGATCCATCGTGGCCCTGACGGCGGCGGCTTCTTCTTTGACGGTCCCGCGGCCCTGGCTCACCGGCGCCTNNCTTTCGCAGCCACAGTGATTCCGAGGTAGTTGCCCATCTCTACGAGGAGGTTGGCGAGCGCGTCCCCGAACTGCTGCGCGGAATGTTTGCTCTGGCCATCTACGACGTGAAGGCACGCCGGCTGCTCTTGGCGCGCGACCGATTCGGGGAAAAGCCCATCTACTACACCGAGCGGCCGGACGGGTTTGCCTTTGCATCAGAGCTGGCGGCTTTGCTGGCTGATCCAGGAACCGATGCTGATGTCTCGCCCGCGGCTGTCGATTTGTATTTGTCACTGCAGTACGTACCTGCGCCAGACAGCATCTTTCGCCAGGTCAAGAAACTTCCGGCCGGCTGTCTGCTGCAAGTTTCCTGTGGCGGTGAGCCGCGTGTGCGTCGCTACTACCAACTCAGCTACCAGCCCACACTGCACGCACTTGACGAGCGGGAAGCAGCGGCGCGCGTGCGTGCGGCAGTCGAGGACGCGGTTCGCGTGCGTCTCATGTCAGACGTGCCCTTGGGCGCGTTCCTCTCGGGTGGCCTGGATTCGTCAATCGTGGTGGCGTGCATGGCGCGCGCGANNCGCGCAACGCTTTGGCACCGACCACCACGAACTGGTGGTCGACCCGGACATGACCCGTCTTCTGCCCAGCATTGTCCGGCACCACGGCGAGCCCTTTGCAGACACGTCGACCCTGCCCACCCGCTATTTGTGCGAGATGACCCGCAAGCAGGTCACTGTGGCGTTGTCCGGCGACGGCGGCGACGAGGCATTTGGCGGCTACCGGCGCTATTATTGGGGCGATCTGGCGGCCCGAATGTCGTCCTGGCCGCAACCCTTGGCGGCTCTCGCCGGCAAGGCTTTGCAGGCGATACCGGGCGCCCGCGCCCACGGTATTCGCGGCTTTGGCCGCCGTCTGGCTGAAGACGATGCCGCACGCTACCTGTCGCTGATTTGCCATTTTTCGCGCGAGGAGCAGACGTCGCTGTATGGCCCGAGGTTGCGCGAGCTGCTGGCCTCGGATGCCGCGCACGCGCTCTTCCACCAGNNACCTATCTTCCCGACGACATCTTTGCCAAGGTGGACATTGCCAGCATGACCTTCGGGCTGGAGGCGCGTGCCCCGTTCGTCGACCACGCGGTGATGGAGCTAGGCGCAGCCCTGCCCGGCAAGTTCAAGCTCAATCGCGGCAAAGGGAAGTACATTCTCAAGCAAGCCTTTGCCGATCTCTTACCACCCGAGATCCGCGGCCGGCGCAAGAAGGGATTCGGCTCTCCCACGCGCGGCTGGTTCGCCGGTCCCTTGCGTTCGTTTGCCCGCGATCTCTTGCTCTCGCCCGAGGCACGCGGGCGTGGGCTGCTCGACACCAGCGCGGTCGAACGACTGCTCGCTCGCCACGCGGCGGGCGAGGATCACGGTGAACGCATCTGGAACCTGGTGATCTTGGAACAGTGGCACCGCGAGCTGGTGGACGGCCGTTCGCGTTTTCAAAGTACCGTGGCCGAAACCGCCGAGCGGCTGGCACGCGAAGCCGGCAAGTCCACCGGGGCGACCGCTGGCCGCCCCTACCCTCGCACTGGCGATTGATTCCTACCGGGCAGGTGCCCGCGGGGGTGGCCTACTGGATCGGGATGATGTAGGAGGTGAGGCACTCGAACTTGGTTTGCATGCGGAAGTGCGATTCGGTCACGTGCCGTTCGGCATGGAAGATGTCCATGTTGTAGGTCTGCCCAATGGTGAGTCCAAGGGTGGCAGCCTGCTGGTCGAAGTTGACTGTTCCGGTCTGCGCGTTGTGAATGCCGCCCAGGTCGATGACTTGCTGGTTGTTGACGTACACAAACACGTCATCGTCGCCGATGAAGGTGAAGGACTCGCCGCCCTTGTAGGTGAAGGTAGTGTGGATCTCGGTGGTGAAGGAGTAGTTATGGCTTCGCTGCTGGCCCAAGCATGCCTGATTGCCCCAGCCTTGCCCATCGAGGGGGAAGAAGCCTGCGCCGCTGTCGAAGACCTTGAGGCTCGAATCAGTGGCCGACGTTGTAAGGGTCAGCGAGGACTCGATGCGCTGGTTGATGCCATCGGTGTCGCGGTACCACTGACTGAACGTGTCGTTGCTCTGTACCGTTTGGGTGTTGGTGGATCCATGGGCATAGACCGGCTTGTGGTCAGTGCCCAGGGCGGCCTCAACAATCCCCTTGTCTTGAACTATGTTGGGTTGCTCGAAGTCGGGGTGCCTGGCTCCCGTGGTATCGTCGGCGCAGCGGAAATCGCGGAAGACGACCGCAAGAACGTTGCTACAAGTGGCTCCATCGCCTGACCCTGTGTCGCCTCCCGTTCCCGTACCTGATGGACTCGTACTGAGGTCAATTCCACCCCCGCCGTTGGGGCCGTGGCTGCCATACGACCCTCCTATCTCGCTGCTGCCAATAGGATCCGGCCCGCTACACGCCAAAAGCGTGCACACCGCACCCACCGCAATTCCACAGAACCAGGTTCGATTCGATCGGTTCGTGCTTGGTGTGCGAGTCATGCTGACCTCCTCATGAACCTGCGACAGATTCAAGCTCTATTATATAAGCCTACTCCATGGCGAGGCCCCTGATCCAAGAAAAGACAATGGATCAGAGCCGCTTTGCCAAAGCGTCAGCCACCACTGCCTGGCCCAATGCGAGGCCGCCGTCGCCAGGCGGGACCTGGCCAGGCAAATGCACCGCAAACTCGGGCGAAAGGGCGGCCCGCAGCGACTCGGCCATGCGCGCATTCTGGAAGCAACCACCAGTGAACACCACCGGGTGATTGCCGTGCTCCTGGCGCAGCAAACGCAGGACCTCGGCAGTTACCGCCACCAGGGTGTTGTGGAAGCGGGCCGACACCACGGCAGGGGCGCGCCCGGCCACGATGTCCATGGTTGCTTGCCGCACCATCGGTCGCAGGTCCATCAGCCAAGGACGCCGAGTCGCATCCAGGGCGAAGTCGTAGCGTCGGTCTTCGCCCGCATCGGCGACGAAATTCCAGCGCATGGCCACTTGACCCTCAAAGTGCGAATGGGTTGCGCCCAGGCCAATCGCGCCCAGGGCGTCGAAGTAGCGACCAGCGCCATGGGCCAGCGGCGTGTTCAGCTTCTCGGCAATCATGCGACGGCAAAGCGCGATCTCACCTGCGGGAATCAGCTTGAACA
>PMJE01000246.1 GCA_003157315.1 Myxococcales bacterium
TCTCTCGACTTGCACGGGCGTCCAAAGCAAGGTCGATCTGGGCATGGTGGACAACGGGGTCTACGAGATCGCCGTGTTCCAAGCGGAAAGATGTTGGTATGGCTCAACCTACAAACTCACCCTGAGCGGCTTCAACGATCTACCAAGTGCCTGCGGGCCCATCTGCGGCGACGGTGTGGTGGCGCCTGGCGAACAATGCGACAATGGCAAGGAGAACCTGGGCGGCTACAATCAGTGTGGCTCGGATTGTCGCCTCGGTCCCTATTGCGGCGACGGCACCGTCAACGGACCCGAGGAGTGCGACAACGGCACGAACGACGACGACTACGGGTCTAGTTCTGGCTGCGCTCCTGGATGCAAGCTGCCGGCCCGCTGTGGTGACAGCGTAGTGCAGACTCAGTTCGGTGAGGAATGCGACGACGGTTCCGCCAACCTAACCACCACCGACCCTGAAGTCGGCTACAACGGCTGTCTGGCAAACTGCCAGCGCGGCGACTACTGTGGCGATGGCGTCAAGAATGGCGTGGAGGAATGTGACGACGGGGTCAACGACGGCACCTATTCAACCTGCAATCCCGACTGCACCCTTGCCGCCAGGTGCGGCGACGGCCAGGTTCAGGCGGACTATGGGGAAGAATGCGAACCCACCGGCCCCGACGATTCCAATTGCACGGACGCCTGCCGTCTGCCCGGCGGCTGCGGTGACGGCAAGATCGAGCCGCCTGAGCAATGCGACGACGGGGCGCTCAACAACAACGGCGACTACGGTGGTTGCGCCCCGAGTTGCATTTACGCCCCCCACTGCGGCGACGGCGTAAAGAACGGACCCGAGGAATGCGACGACGGCATCCTGGACAGCTCGTACGGCGGCTGCACCCCGCAATGCAAGCTGGGCCCGCACTGCGGCGACAGCGTAACCAACGGACCCGAGGAATGCGACGACGGCCCCAAGAACGGCCCGACTGGCGCCTGCTCGACCGAGTGCAAGAAGATCATCTACATTTCCCAATGACCGGGCCTCCCGGCCGGGCTAGCCATTTCGTGACGAATCCCAGGCCGCGAGGATTTTCTCGACGGCGGCGTTGCTATCCAGGCGCTGCTCTGCAGGATGCGCGTCCAGCCATGCGAGGGCGCGGCGGATGCCCTCGGCAAAGGGGACCGTGCAGCGGAACTCGGGCACGAAGCGTTTGATCTTGGAGTTGTCGAAGACCAGCGAGTGCGCCTTGTCGCCCCAAAGTCCGGCGCCGATGGCAGGATCCACCTTGGCAATGAAATCCGAGGGGATGTGCACCAGGCGAGGCTGGGCTCCCACCGCGGCAGCGATGCATTCGTAGACTTGGTTCCAGGTCATTACTTCGTCGGAAGTGATGTGAAATGCCTCGCCCACGGCGTCGCGCCGGCCACAAAGGCCGAGCAACCCCTTGGCAAAGTCGCTGGCATGGGTCATCACCCACAGGGAAGTACCGTCGCCGTGAACCGGCAGGGGTAGTCCGAGACGCAGCCGATGCACCGAGGTGAAGTCGATGCCGAAAGCCGTGGGAATCCANNGTGGCGGCTTCTGGTAGACCGTGGCCGTGCTGATGAACACGTATTGCTTGACCTTGCCGGCGAACATCTCCACGTCGGCCGCCGCCTGAGCTTGGTCAAACACGATCCAGTTGACCACCACGTCGAAGTCTTCGGCAGCCAGGGCTTGCGCCATGGCGCGCCGGTCGTTGCTGTCGCCGTGAATGGTGCGCACGCCGGGCGGCAGCTCGACCCGGCGCAGGCCACGGTTGAAGTGGACGAGCTCGATACGGCGCTCGGTCGCAAGGCGTGAGCACGCGGTCGAGATGTTCCCCGAACCGCCGACAAAGAGAACTTTCATGGTTTCCTCACGTTCTGGGCACAAAGCTTTCGAGCCCTAGCCAACATCGCACGGCCGGCGAGTCGGAGTTAGCGGTTTCACCAGCAAGGACATCTGAGATCAAAGCCTGTTTGACGATCACGTACAGCAGCACGCTGCTGGCGCCTGCTGTGGCCGTGAAAGTCGGGCGTGACACAAAAATGATGGACAAATGGCCAAGTACTGATGGACAGGGTTGATGGAGGCTGAGAAAATGCTTTTTCGCATGTTCCAAAACGGCTGCCGCCGACCGAGCCTGAAGGCAATTTGAGAATCCGACTTATCTACCCGGATCCGAATCCTCGCGTTGGCCTGAGCGGGCGGAAAGTCGAGAGCGCCGCGCTTCAGCTCTTGGCGGCGATCACGCCGCGGGTGCATGACGTTTCCGTCGTGCAGGAACATCTGGGCGACAGAATTCGCTTCGATGACGCCGATGTCGACTTGGTGGGCATCACCGCCATGACTATCCAGGCCCGTCGCGCCTACGAGATTGCCGATGGGTATCGCAGTGCTGGCAAGACGGTAGTGCTTGGCGGAATTCATCCCTCGGTGCAGCCGGACGAGGCCTTGCAGCACGCCGACGCGGTAGTCGTGGGTGAGGCCGAGCCAGTCTGGTCGCAAGTGCTCGCCGATGCGGCGACCGGCAATTTGCACGGCCTCTATCGCGGGCAGAAATACGCGGACCTCAGCCAGCTTCCACCCTACCGGCGCGATCTATTCCCCAAACGGTCGTCATTTTCGCTTGCATCGGTGCAGGCGGCGCGCGGCTGTCCCTACGATTGTACTTTCTGTTCGGCCACGCTGTTCAGCGGCCGCAAGTATCGCTTCCGCCCAGTGGAGAACGTCATTGCCGAGATAAAGGCGCTGGGCAGGCGCTTCATCTTCTTTCTCGACGACAACATCTTTTCCAGCGAGCCCTACTGCCGTGCGCTCTTCTCCGAACTGAAGAAGCTGAATGTTATCTGGGTCGGACAGGCTTCGTTGCATCTCACCGCCAGCAACCCCGACCTACTTCAACTCGCCGCTGAGAGTGGCTGTTTTTCCCTCTTTGTCGGCATCGAATCGCTTACCGCTTCCAATTTGCGTGCCACTGGTTCACTGGCGAAAAACCGGGTGGGCACGCCCGAAGAGATCGGTAGGAGTATTCGCGTCCTGCACGACCACGACATCATAGTAATGGCGGGCGTGATCTTCGGGTTTGATGACGACGACCCGGAGGTATTCAATCGAACCCGCGAGTTTCTCTTCGACAATCGCGTGGGCCACGGATCGTTCTCTGCCCTGACACCCTTCCCGGGGACCAAACTGTTCGAGACGCTGCACGCCCAGTCGCGAATCACAACCTACGACTGGTCGAAATACGACGGGGCGACCGCCGTGTTTCTGCCCAAGCTGATGACCGCTGCGCAATTGCAGGAGGGCACGCGCCGCATGGGCGTGAACTTCTACAGCACGCCCAAGATCCTGCGCCGTTTCTGGACGAATCGGCATCATCCCTTCATCTACCTGGCCACCAGCCTTGCCTGGAGGCACTCGTGCCGGGTGGAGAACCGCGTGCCGCTCTATTGTCCGAGTGGTTCTTGGAAAGAGAGCGGCAAGCATTCGCCCGAGATCGAAGACTCCGCCGGCCAGAAACCCATGGTGCTGGCGGAGTAGGGAGCCGGATAGAAAATTCCGCGGACTGGTCGCGATAGCGTTCGCGGCGTGACCTCACGCGCGGATCACGGCCCACCATGCTTTGCACGTCCCGCTCTGATACGCGCTCATCCCGCCGCCGGCATCGGTTAGCCTTTCGCGGAGGACTGGCCGCTACTTCTTCTGCGCACCCTTCGGCTTGTTGAAGAAGGCCTTGCGCAGGTCCTCGGTCTCCTTCGGGTCGACGTAGCGAAAGCCCGTCGGTATTTTGAAGGACTGCCCATCGTCGAATTCCAGGGTTACGTCCACCGGCCCCTTGTCCCCGCTCGGGGTCACCAGGTTGATTTTGTCCTTGGACGAGATGACGACCTGCTCGGCCACGTGTCTGCCGAAGGAAACCCGGACCCCAGTCTTGCCTGGCTGCAGCCCGGCCGCGAGGATGTTCACCTGGTCACCGCCCGCTGTGATGCCTTCGTCCGGCTCCACCCGGTCAATGCGGAGCCTGGCATCATCGCAGGCGGCCAGGAATGTCAGGACCGCAAGAGTTATCGACAACCCCAATATGCGTTTCATGTGCGCTCCTTCCTGGGTGGATGGCAACCTAGCCCGCTCGAGTCTGCGCACGCCGCTTGGAACACCTCGGCGTGACGCCAAAAGTATGCATATGCCCAAAACCCAAAGGGGGCAAGCAGCATTTTGGTTCCGGCGTCTTGGGTGGGAGCCAGACCAACCGCGGCGCGATTCTGACCCGCAGAGCGCCGGCGCGGATTGGCCGGTTCGCATGAGCTCCGGACTGCCGGCAGTCTTGCGGGAAGTTGCAGCGATTCTCGCCCAAGCCACAGATTTGGTACCATGGATGCGTGCGGACACTCCTCATTCTCCGGCACTCGAAGTCCGGCCACGACCAGCCCGTCTCGGACAAGCAGCGCACGCTCACCTCGCAGGGCCGCAAGGACGCCCGCCGCATGGGCGAGCTCGCCCGCGAACGCAATTCAATCCCCGACCGCGTGCTTTGCTCGACTGCGACACGCGCGCGAGAGACCATCGAGTTCTTCGCCCAAGGCGCCAAGCTCAAGCAGCCCGTCGATTTTCTCGATGCGCTCTACCTCGCCGACCCGGCCGCGATTCTTCGGGTGATCCGCGAGCACGCAAGGGCATCTGAGCTGGTGATGGTAGTTGGGCACAACCCAGGCTTGGAGGGATTGGTCGCGAAGTTGACGGGTGAGCACGTCGAGCTTCCGACGACCGGGCTCGCGGAATGCGCCTTGCCCATCCAAAGCTGGTCTGAACTCGATGGCAAGATCGCTGGCACCCTGCTCGCGATCCTCAAACCGAAAGACCAACCCTGAAGAGATCCCTCACGTCTCGGCCAGCAATTTCCGCAATTGCGCGAGCGCCTCACTGTGCAATTGGCACACGCGCGGCTCGCTGACTTTCAACAGACCGGCGATCTCGCGATAGGTGAGATCCTCAATATAGTGCAATGAAAGCACCATGCGCAGGCGTTCAGGTATTTGCTCTAGCGCTTCAGTCAAACGGCGCACGGCCTCGGCACGCAGCACGGCCGCGTCGGTGGTCTCGGCGCCTGCCAGGGTGGGCAGGATGGATTCGAGCGGCAGGGGCGGCTCCAGTAGGGCGGCCATGTCGCTCGCCTCTTCCACATCCACGCCCAGTTCAGTCGCCACCTCTTCCACTGTGGCTTCGCGGCCCAAATTGCCCGCCAGTCGCTTGCGCGTCTTGACCAGGTCGTCAGTGCGGTTGCGCAGTCGCCGCGGCAAGTGGTCGAGCCGGCGCAACTCGTCCAACATGGCACCGCGCACCCGGTGCTCGGCAAAGGTAGCAAAGGAGGCGCCGCGAGTTGAATCAAAGCGCCGGCCCGCCTCAATCAGGCCAATGGCACCGGCTGACCACAAGTCGTCGTAGGCACTGCGCAGGCCGGTGCGGGAGATCAGCCGCTTGGCCATCCGCTCGACCATGACGCCGTACTGTTCCAGTACAGTCGTGTCGTCGAAAACCGCTGCCGGTGCTCCGTTTGCGTAGCTGGCTATTGCCCTGTGCATGGTGACCGTCCTTAACGTGGTCCTTCCGCCTCTCGCAGCAGGCGTTGCCACATGACCTTCATTCCGCCTTCCAAAACCTGGGGTGCCGGCTCGCTGAACAAGCGTTCGGCCACGTCCACCAGGGCGCGGCTGGCGGGCGCCATTGGAAACAGGTCCACAACTGGTTTCTGCGCCATCACCGCGCGATGCACGTTTTCGTCGCGCGGCACGTAGCCCAGGTGGCGCAGTTTCGCGGTGAGAAACCGGCCGGTGACAGTGGAAAGCTTCTGGAACATGTCTCGCGCCGGCATTTCGTCGACCACCGGGTTGATCACCACGGCGAAGTTGCGAATGCCTGCCTGCTGCGACAGCACCTTGACCACGGCATAGGCATCCACCAGCGAGGTGGGCTCGGGGCTCAGCACCAGCACAACTTCTTGTGCCGCCCCCACGAAAAACAACACATTGTCACCGATACCCGCGCCTGAATCGATGATCACCAGGTCGAAACGCTCCTCCAGTGTGTCGAGCGCAGCCACCAGGCGCAACTTGTCTTTGCGGTCAAGTTCAGTCAGGCTCTGCACGCCGGAGCCGGCGGGCAAAATGTGGATGTTGGGTGCCGCCTGGGCCAGCACATCGTTGGCCGACACGCCTGGTTGCAACAGATCGCCGATGTGGCGCATGGGTTTGATGCCAAAGATGATGTCGACATTGGCCAGCCCGAGATCGGCGTCGATGATCAACACGCGCTTGCCCGAGCGGGCAGCCAAGGCAGCCAAGTTGGCCGAGACGTTGGTCTTGCCCACCCCGCCCTTGCCGCTGGTGACTGCGATGACCCGCAGGGCCTCGCGCGCGGGCACGACTACGGGCGGGGGTGCGGTTGTGCGAGCAACAATGCGCAGGCGAAGGTTGTCGGCCTGGTCCATGGCTAATCTCCCTTGCCCAACGCCAGTTCAACCAGCATCGGTGAGGTGGCTGGATGCAAGTCGTCGGGCACCCGCTGACCATTGGTCACGCAAGAAACTGGACAGTTGAGCTCGCTCGTCGCCGACAGCACGCTGGCGGGGCCATCGGCCTCGTCCAGCTTGGTGAGAATGAAACGGCTCACCCCGCGCGACTTGAAGCGGCGAATTGCGGCGCGCAGTTCGCGACCACCGGTCGCCGCCGACAACACCAGATGCTGTTCGGCCTCCGGCGCCACCTTGAGCAAGTGGGCTTGCGCTTCTAGCGCCGCGGGATCCGATCGTCCGGCGGTATCGATGAGCACAAGTTGCGCCTCTGGCTCAGCCGCGATCGCTTCGCGCAATCCCGCCTGATCGCGCGCCAGGTGGGTGGGCACTCCCATGATTTCGCCGTAGCGGCCGATGTGTTCGCTGGCACCGATGCGATAGGTGTCGACGGTTACCAGGGCAACCTTGAGCTTGCTTTCCAGCAGCGCGCGCGCCGCGATCTTTGCGACGGTGGTGGTCTTGCCCACCCCGGGTGGCCCCACCAGAGCAATCACCCGCCGGCCTTCGCCCCGCCACGGCGGCAGAGCCGGGGTCAGACGCCGGCGCAGCCCCTCGCGCAATGATTCTGCGATCTCGCGCTCACTGTGACCGGCGGCTACACGCACCGCTTCGCGCACCAGTTCGTCGACAATGGCCGGCTCCCCTCCCCTTTCCACCAGGCGGCGAGTGACTGCAGCCGCGGCTGAGGACAGCGGACTGCCGCTCCGCCCAGACGGGGTGCGCGGCTCAGCCTTGTTGGACCGCACCTCGCTGCGCAGTTGCTCGACAATGCGGCGCAAAGCCGCCACCTCGTGTTCCAAATCGACAGATCGGTCGGTTGAGCCGGTATCACTATCGCCCGAGCCTGTGGCGGTGATTTCGATTTCCTTCCTTCCGAAGAAACCACCCACCTCGCGGGTCTTGAGGATGATGGCTTCTTCACCCAGCGCCGAGCGGACGGCGTCAAGCGCGCTGCGCGGATCGGGGCCACGGAAGGTCCTGACACTGGCGTTCATTGCACTTTCCTCCTCATGCGGCCTTGCTCCAGGGCGAAGGCGAAAGATCTAGGGTGCCCACCGGCTCGACCCGCGTGCCGGGCACCAGCTCGCGTGCCGTAATGACCCACAGGTCGGGCACGAAGCGGGACGCGAACTCGTAGATCGGCCGGCGCAGGTCGGGCGGACTGATGAGCACAGTGGGATGGCCGCCCGCGGCCAGGCCCGAGGCATGCGCCTCCAGGGTGGCGATAAACCGCTTGGCCGTGCCCAGTTCCAGTGCCAAAGTCGCCTCGCCGTCGGTCTGGCCCAGCGCTTTGCGCAGGCTCTCCTCGACCGCGCGGTCCAAGGTCAGCGCGTGCACCGTGCCCTTGGCATCGGCCAAACGCGCGGTGATCTGGCGGGCGAAACGCCTACGCACCTGCTCGACCAAAAACGCGGTGTCCTTGCTGCGCGGAGCTGCATCGCCAACCGCTTCCAGCACGCTGCGGAAGTCGCGAATCGACAACCCCTCACGCAGCACACCGCGCACCACGCGTACCAACTCGCCAAGGGTGATGGTGTTGGGCACCACGTCTTCGACCAGCTTGGGTGCTTCCTTCCCGCAATGGGCGAGCAATTCCTGGATCTCTTGTCGGCCCACCAGCTCGTGCGCATTGTGGCGCAGCACCTCGGAGAGCTGGGTGGTGATGACCGACGCCGCGTCCACCACGGTCAGCCCGGCAGCCTCGGCCCGCGGGCGATCACTGGGCAGCACCCACAAGGCCGGCAGGCCGAAGGCCGGCTCCTTGGCCGCTATCCCGTCGATGTCGGGCAACTGTGGCGTCTTGCCTGACTGGTCCAGAACCATGAGCCGGTCGGCGTAGGCCACCCCGCTGGCCAGATCCACTCCACGCAACTTGATGCGGTACTCGTTGCCTTCGAGACGCAGGTTGTCCCGCAGGTGAACCGCGGGAATGATCACGCCGATATCGCCAGCAATCTGCCGGCGCAGGTTGGTCACCCGGCCGGGCAGCTCGCCCCCCTTGTCCAGGTCGATGAGCCGCAGCAGCCCGTGACCCACCTCCAGCTCCAAGGTGTCGAAGCCGACCAGGTCGCCCAGCTTTTCGCCCGTGCCGGCTTTGGCCTGCAGCGCGGCCTGCTCCGTTTGCGCTGCAGTCATGGGCTGGACGATGCGACGGCGCGAAAGCAGGAAGGCCGCTCCCGCCAGAGCGCCAAAAGCCATTAGTGGCATGCCGGGCAGCAGCCCCAGCACCAACATTACCCCGGCTGCGTGCATGAGCGTGCGTCGGTGACCGAAGATCTGCGCGCCCATTTCCGTACCCAGGTGCGAACCCGAGCTGGCACGGGTTACCGTGATGCCCGCTGCGGTCGACACCAGCAGCGCCGGCATCTGGCTGACCAGACCGTCGCCGATGGTCAGGATGGTGTAGGTTTCCACCGCAGCGGAAAGCGACATATGGTCGCGCGCCACCCCGGCCAGCAGGCCGCCTACTATGTTGATGAGAGTAATGATGAGGCCGGCGATCGCGTCGCCGCGCACGAACTTGCTGGCGCCGTCCATGGCGCCGAAGAACTCGATCTCTCGTTCCAGGTTGGCTCGGCGAGCGCGCGCCTCGCGGTCATCGATGATCCCGGCGGCTAGATCGGCGTCGATGGACATCTGCTTGCCAGGCAAGGCGTCCAAGGTGAAACGGGCGGCGACCTCGGCCACTCGGCCGGAACCGCGGGTGATGACCACGAAGTTCACCACCAGGAGGATGAGAAAGACCACCGCGCCTACGATGAGGCTGCCGCCCACGGTGAATTGACCAAAGGCCTGGATAATGTGTCCCGCAGAACCGGTGCCGGACGAACCCTGCAAGAGGATGAGGCGGGTGNNAGCAACACCAGCAACGACACGCCGATGCTAATGGCCAGCAAGCCGTCGAGCGCGAATGGCGGCAACGGCAGAAGCAACAGGGCGACGATACCCAACACGGCTATCGCGAGCAGAATGTCACCGCGCGGGGCAGGACCGGCAGCGGCGACGGCAGGCGGGGTGGCGTGACTCATGCGGCACCTCGGGCAATCCGAACTTGCGCGGCACCGCTACGACCCAGTACCCGGTAGACAAAGGCGAGGATGGCAGCCACGGCACGGTAGGTTTCCGCGGGCACTGTGCGGCCCACCTTCACCCGGCGATAGAGCAAACGGGCGAGCGGGATGTCCTCGATGATGGGGATGCTGTGCTCGCGGGCCAGCTCGCGCATGATGTCGGCCAGCCTGCCTTTGCCCTTGGCGGTCACCCGCGGCGCTGCGTCCTCGCCGGGCCGGTAGCGGATAGCCACCGCCACGTGGGTCGGATTGACCACCAGGGCGTCGGCGCGTGGCACTTCAACCCGCGCGTGCCCCTTGGCCAGCTCGCGATGGCGCCGACGGCGACGCGAGCGGATCATGGGATCGCCCTCTTCGTCGCGATAGTCACGCTTGGCCTCTTCCTTGGTCATCTTCATGCGCTGGTGATAGCGATAGCGGGTGACTGCAAGGTCCAGGCCGGCCAGCAGGCCGAGCGCCGCCAAGATCCTGACGAATCCGTGGGCCAGAGGTGCAAAGGTTGACTGGAGTTGCGTGGCTGCTGACTGCTGCAGCATGCGAGGCAGCGTCAGGAAGTCGTCATGGAACGCGCTCCACACCGCGTACACCAGGGTCACGACCTTGACGCCGGTGAGCAGCAAATCGACCAGCATTTCCTTGCGGAAAAGCCGACCCAGCCGGCCGCCGCCCAAAACCCGCGACATGTCGGGCAAGGCCAGGTGTGCCCAGGTGCCGAGGCGAGTCTGCGCAGCCATGGCGACCGAGGCGCCCAGCGCAACCGAAGCCGCCACCGCCAAAGTGATGAGCAGGG
The DNA here is from genome assembly GCA_003157315.1 of Myxococcales bacterium. The sequence continues at coordinate 10,431 of PMJE01000246.1, forward strand.
GCCGCGCCAAGAAGGGCATGAGACGTCCCGGGGTGGCCTGGGCCAGACCGTCTGCCGAGGCCCACACCAGATTCACCAAGGCGTCGCGCAGCGCAGGCCCCAGCGCGGTCAGCGATGCCAGCCCAGCCAGCAGCGCGGCCCACATGGCCACGTCGCGGCTGACGGGAATGTTGCCCTCTTCCCAGGCTTGCTGGAGCCGCCGGTTGCTAGCTTGTTCGGTTTGGTCTTCCCTCTGGGTGTCGGCCATAGTGNNGCCAGCAGCGCCACCGTAAAACCGATGTTGGAAAGGCCGAGTTGCGGCGTGCTGCGGTTGAGCAGGCCGAGCGACAGATGTCCGATGGTCACCGCGGCAAGAACCGGGAAGGCGAGACGGATGGCCAAGGCGATGGCACCCACAGCCTGGCCCACTACTCGCGCCGCCAGCTCGCTGACGCTGATGGGTGAGCCGGGCGGCATCTCGATCACCGACCGACACAGCCACGCTACCGCTTCGCGGTGGATGCCGCCCGCCACCGCAAAGCCCAGCGCCAAGAGGGAGAGAACCTGCGACACCGCGGGGGACTCAGAACCGTGCACCGGATCGTAGGTTGCGGCGACGCTGAGGCCCATGGAAATACCAATGGCCGATCCGGCCGCAGTGGTGGCGTCGAGGACCAGGCGCGCAGCCAGACCGGCGCAGAGACCGAGCAGGGCTTCGGACAGAGCAGCGACAATGAAGCGGTCGGCGTGATCCCAGGCAGCAAAGGACGGCGCGCCCGCGCCCAGGAACGCCGCCACCGACACCGCCACGGCCGCGGCCATGCGCACCCGCGTAGGGATGGCCGGCAGGCCGAAGAGGGGCACCACTGAGAACAGGCCGGCGCAGCGGATCACCACCAGGAGGAAAGCGGCGGCCACGGCTAAGAGGGTGAACACTGCGGTTGCCTCACAGGTGCTGCGACATGCGCTCCATCGCGCCGGCTACGAACTGGGCCATGCGCTCGACCGCCCAGCCACCCGCGAACCAAGCTACCAGAACCGCGGCCAGCACGCGCGGCAAGAAGCCCACCGCCGGATCGTTGATTTGGGTCGCGGCCTGCAGCAGTCCGACCACCAGACCCACTGCCAGCAGCGCGCCCACGAAAGGCCCACCTACCGTGGCCAGCATGGCGAAACCCTCGCGCAGCAAAGCGGAAGGCAAATCGAGCGACATCAGAAGCTCCTAATCAGCGAGGAGACCACCAGATGCCAGCCGCCTGCGAGCAGGAAGACCCCCAGCTTGAGCGGCAGCGCCACCATGGTCGGCGGCACCATCATCATGCCCAAAGACATGAGAATCACCGCCACCAGAAGATCAATGAGCAGCATGGGCACGAAGAGGAAGAGACCCATGCGAAAAGCAGTACCCAGCTCGGACACCATGAAGGCGGGCACCAACACGGTAAACGGTACCGATTCACCCCGTGCTGGACGCGGTGAGGCCGAGACCTCAAAGAACAAGCGCAATTCTTCCTCGCGCGTTTGCTTCAGCATCCAATCAGCAAGCGGCCCCTCGGCCCGCTGCAGAGCCTCGCCCATGGAGATCTTGTCATCCATGAGCGGCTGCACGGCCTGCTCGTGCACCCGCCGGACCGTGGGCGCCATGATGAAAAGCGAAAGAAAGAGCGACAACCCGATCAACACCTGGTTGGGTGGCAACTGCGGTGTGCCCAGCGCCTGACGCAGGAACGACAGCACGATCACGATGCGGGTGAACGAGGTGACCGACAGAACCAGAGCNNACGGCTTTGGAAAGAAGCTGCGTGGTGCTCGGGCCGTTCATGAGACCTTGCCCGAGAGCCCTTGCGCCAGCTTTTCGCGCAACTCCTGATCCTCGTAGCTTTCGTCCAGCAACTCACGGAAGGCGGCCGCGTCTCGTGCGGACGACTGCTGGGGCCGGAGCCGGAACAATCGACTGAGCATGCCGATTTCTCCCTCGGGCTCGGGCGCGGCCTCGGCCGCTTTAGCCAGGGCAAGTTCATCTGGCCCTCCACTCAAAGCGGGGGAGCTTTCCGTGACCGCCGCGACGGGCGGCTCGATAGCTCCTTGCAGGGGCGCCAAGAGAGCAATTCCCGCCTCGCTAGCCCCAAGAACCATCATCTGGCCATTCACCCGTGCCACCAGCAACGCGCGCTTGGGCCCAATGGCCGCAGTTTCTAGGATTTGGATGAGGCCCTGGCGGCGCGCGCGGCGGCGGGTGAGCGCCAGCACGCCGCCGGCCACTGCGACCAACGCGAGGATAGACAGGACCAATGACAGACCGGGATGGTGGGCCGCGGCCGCGGGAGCGGCGGCGCTGTGAGCCTGGTTCACCGGGCTGGACCCGGCGGTGGGCGAGGCCGCCGGCGCCGATTTCGTCGACGCGGTGGCCGCGGGCTTGCTGTCGTGCCCGACGGGTTCGGTCGTCTTGGCCAGCGCTGCTGCAGCGGCTGCGGGCAAAGCCGCCTTGGCTGCGGGCAGGGTAGCGGCCTCGATTCCCTTGCTTGCTTGGTCCTCGGTCGGAGGCTTGCCAGCCGGATTCTCGTCTTCCTCGTTCTCCGTCTTGGCAGCGAAGGGCATCTCCGCGGGTAGCGCCAGCGCCGCCTGCAGCAACTCCTGCGAGGCGCCAGGGCCCGCGGGCTTGACTTCGCGAAGCCGCCCAGGGGCTCGCGTCCCCTGCTCTGCTACCGTCGCGGCTGCGCCTGCGTTCAAACCACAGGGGAACTGCACGCGCAGCCCGGTGGGCAGGGTCTCGACCGTGGCAGGCTCGCGGCAACGCATGCCGGGATCAATTGGGACTTCGAGCTTGGTGTAGCGCGCGCGTGTGCGGGCCACCACGGGGTGGTTGCCGTTCTCGAATAGCTCACGGACCGGGCTGGTGTCGTCCACGAAGATGTAGGCCAGGCGATGGCCGACCATGGGCCGAGCTGCGCGGGCAGAGACCGGCTCCGAGGTGGTGACCTCGACGATCACGTCACCGTCTTGGGTCTCGCTGGTCACACCCGTGACGGTGATGGCGGCAAGCGGAAGCAGGGCCAGTTGGGTCAGCATCTTGGGGTCCTCCTCAGCGTAGGCGTGCGATTCGTTCCGACGGGCTGACGATGTCGCTGATGCGAATGCCAAACTTGTCATTGACCACCACGGCCTCACCGCGCGCCACCAGGCGCCCGTTGATGAGGATGTCGAGCGCCTCGCCTGCGATCTTGTCCAGCTCAATCACCGAGCCGGGGCTCAGATTGAGCAGGTCCTGGATCGACATGCGCGCCCGCCCCAACTCCACCGAAAGATCGAGCGGGACGTCGAGCAAGAGATCGAGGCGTCTACCTTGCGCTCCAGATTCAGCGGGATTCGGGGTTTCCTCAGCCATGGTTTCCTCTTGCTTGATCTCGCTACGCGGCCGCCTGGGTGAAGTTTTGCGGGCCCGGTCGCGCGGGCCTATTGGAGGCAGCGGCATGCATGATGGACTTCAGTATCTCGACAGCGATTCCGCCCCCGACCACCTTGGGAATGCCGGTCATCTTGGGTCGCTCCTGCACCATCACCGGCAGCGGCGAGCCCTCGCTGGTGTTGAGCGTGACCACATCTCCAACCTTGAGTCCCAACAAGTCAGACAGGCGCAGGTGGTAGCGTCCCATCTCGACCCGCAGCTCGACTTCCACCAGTTCCAGCTCACGTGCCAGCGCCTGACCGAAACGCACGTCGCGCTGTCCGCCCAACCGGGGCGGCGAACTCAGCAGCTTCTTGGCCGCCTCTACCGCAGCATAGGGAATGGCCAACATCACGCGGCCGTCGATCGGACCGGTGACCTCAAACGCACACAGAATGGCCACGTCGCTGGGTGTGGCAATCGCGGCCATACGCGGATCGGACTCGAAGCGCAAGACCTGCGGCTTGAATGACAGCACGCCCTCCCACGAAGTGGCCATGGCTTCCGACAACATGTTCAGCACATGCCGGAGCACCACCTTGCCTACGTGGGTGAGGTCGGACCTGCTCTCGCCGGGCTCGGACTTGGCTTTGCGATCGCCGAGCGATGCGGCCAAGAGCGAGTGGGCCAGCGGTGCCTCGACAATGACCAGCGCCAATCCGTGTCCGGCGCCCAGGCTCATCACGCCAACCGCGTTCTGCCCGTTGAGCAAGTGGTTGATGTCGGCGAACTTCATCAGGCTGGCGGGCGCAGCCGTCACCCGCAATTCCATCCGGGTACGTCCGGAGAGGGTGCGGCCAAAGAGCGAGGCAATGCGATCATTGATGGAATCCAGAGTGGGCATCTGGCCGCGAATGATGCGGTCTTGGCTGGTGAGGTCGTAGGGCACCACTGGCCCTTTGGCATCGGCCGCGGCGGCGTCGGGAGGAAGCTGGCCCTCCTGGATGGCCTGCATCAAGGCTTCTACTTCTGTGGGATCGAGTGGAGACGCCATGCGGGCTCCTGGTTACTGGATGATGAAGTCCGTGATGTACAAAGCGTGGATGCGACGGCCCGGTACCACCTCATCGAGGCGCTTCATGAGGGCGGACTTGGTGCGGTCGATGCCCTCACTGCCGCGCAGCTCGTCGAGCGTTCGGTCGGAAAAGTAGGTGATGACCGAGTCGCGGATCTGCGGCAGGCGCGCCTGTACGACTTCCCGGTCAGCGTCGCCGCCGACCTCCATGTCGAAGGCCACGCGCACATAGCGGTCCTGGTCGACCCCACGAAGCTGGATGACGAAGTTCTCCAGCTTGAGAATGGGCCCGGGTGAGGCGCCGGCCACATGCTCCCCGGAAGCCGCCTCGCCGTGTCCACTGGACGCTGCGGGTTCGACGCTGGCAGAGGAAGCAGCCGAGGGCTTCCTCATCACCATCAACAGCACCGCGCCCATCATCACCACATTGACCCCCAGGATGATGGGAATTAGCTTGTTTCCGCCCGCACGCGGGGTCTTCGCGTCTGCTGGGGCTGGGACTACCTCTTCGTTCTGTGCCATGGCCATTCTCCAGCGGAGGGTTCAGCAATCCGCGTGCCTCTCTTGCGCCAGCGATTTCGCGGACTTGTGCGTGTCAGGCCAGTGACACAGCCAAAGCTCGGCGTCAGGATGATGGCGGAGGTGACCTGAGGGAGCAGCGCTTAAGATTGAGTGTCACTGCGCCGAAATAGAGATCATGGCGATGAGTCAGATCGCGTGGGGAGCCCGCCGGCCTTCGGGACGGACAAGCCCACCCTACCCACCCCGCGCGCTTCGCGCGCGCCCTCGCCGGCGGTGTACCATCGCGGGAGAGTTTGGGAACCCTTTCAGGGTTCCCATTTCAGTGTCGCTATGAACTTGACTCCTTTTCAGCAAGACCATCCTGCGGAACCGTCTATCGAGACCTTCGAGCCCGGCATCCTGGCCCGCAAGATCGAAGAGATCGCCGTGCGGTCCGTCGCCGACAACAAAGCGATCCAGCGCAGCCTGCCCGATGTTGCGGCGCATGTGATTGAACTGTGTCAGCTTGCCTACACCGACGCAGCCCGAGTCGAGAAGGCGGTCAGCAGGGATCCCTTCATCAGTGGTCAGTTGGTGTCAGTGGCTAACTCCGCCATGTTTGCCCCACGCGTCCCTATCGTCGGTGTGCGCGATGCCGTGGTTCGCCTGGGCCTCGACAATGTGTGCGACATCGTGATGATGATCGTCAGCAACTCGACCATGTACCGGGTCAAGGGTTTCGAAAAGGAGGTCGAGGCGCTGCGCGAGCGAGGCCTGGCGGCCGCGCTTGCGGCTCGCGCCATGTCGCGGTTGATGCGCTCTGATCCCGCCGACTTCGCCTTTCTGGCCGGTCTCATGCACGACATCGGCGAGTTGGTCCTGCTGGAACGCTGCGCGACGGTGGGCGGGGTCACGCCCGAGATGATGGCCGGTGAAAACGAAGGGCCAGTCATTCGCGCGACCATCGCCCGCCTTCACACTGAATTGGGTGCAGCGGTGTGCCGCATCTGGAAGTTGCCACCTAGCGTGGTGGATTCGGCCCTGTTCCACCACAATTGTCACAGGGGTGAAAATCGGTATCTCACCACCGCACTGGTGGCAGCCGCGGATCGCATCACCGAGCACCTGGGCCAGCGCGACCAGCTCCAGCCGCTTGACCTCGAGGATCCGTTGTTCGCTGACATCAAGCTCAAGCCCGATCAGGTGCAAGCCGTAGTGGCGGAGACGGAACGCACCCTGCCCGCCCTGTCCATCGGACACTAGCGGCGCCCTCTGTGCCGGCTAGCTTTTTCACCACTGAGAGCACAGAGGACGCAGAGATCGGATGTGAAGGAATTTGGATCGTGCAGGATCCAACCCTTCCCTTTCCGATCCGGCTCTGTGCACTCTGTGGCCTCTGTGGTTAACCAGCTAGCTTCTCTGAGGCCAGAAATGTGACGGCGGGGCTTCCCTGGTCAGGATCGTGACAGCCCAGGGAGCGAAGCCTGCTGGACGCGCGACGGTGGCTGCAACACCAAGCGATCGCTAGGGAAAACCGCCAGGCACATTCTCCGACGGGCTCGGCACGCGGCTTGCGAGAGCGGTCGTCCACAAGGAGGCTCCCGTGAAGTCAGCAACCGCCACCATCTCCGTCGAAGAATTCAACCTACCCGCCGAAATCACCCCTGAATTGGAATCGTCGAGGCCCACCCTCGACCAGCTCGTACGCGAGAACGCCAGTTTGCGTAACGCCCTGGCTGCCAGCAGCCAGATGCGCAATCTCGCCTACCGCGATCCGCTCACCGACCTGTGGAACCGGCATGTCTTTGAAAGCCGTCTCCTCGAGGAGCTGTCCCGCACGCGCTATCGCCCGGCCTGTTGTCTCTCGGTGGTGGTGTTGGATGTGCTGGGCATGACAGCCATCAACGAGATCCATGGGCGTGATGCTGGGGATCGCTGTCTCAAGGGAGTCGCCTGCCTGCTGCGAGAGGCCGTGCGCGAATATGATGTGGTGGCGCGCCTGGGCAGCGACGAATTCGCTCTGCTGCTGCCGGACACCGATGCCCGCGGCGCGGGGCACGTGGTGTCGCGTATTCGCCGGTTGGTCACCGATGCCAATGGCCGCTGGGGCCTGCCCCTGGGCATAAGCTTGGGCTGTGCCACCACCCCCGACGGAGAAACCAGTGGCCGCAATCTGCTTCGCTGCGCCGAGGTGGCTCTGCAGTGCGACCAAGAGCGCCGCGAGGGTTTGATCTAACCTCTTGTAGAGCGCCTGACTTTTGACATGACACGGGCCATTTGGGTGTCGGCCGGTCGACACCCTCCACACAATTACCGCGGTTCTCTCAGCCTGAAGCGGTGGACCGCGGGTTGCATAGGGTGTTGTGCCGTGATGCTTGCCTTCAAAACTTGCCGGCTAGGTCCATGCCTGTCGAAGGGAGCAGGAGAGGTTGTCTAGGATGGAGCCAGACGTCGAAAGCTACGCGTCCCCGCTGCCTGAAGTCGCAGCACGCATTCTCATCGTTGACGACGAGCCGCCGGTGTTGCAGGCCGTGCGCGGGGTCATTGAGCAGATGGGCCACCAGGCCCAGGAAGCCAACGATGGAGCGCAGGCGATTGCGGCGCTGCAATCAGAAACGTTCGATTTGGTCGTCACCGATCTACGCATGCCCAACCAGGACGGGTTTGCGGTAGTGCGCCGGGCACGGGAACTTCCCGCCCGAACGCCAGCTGTGGTGCTAACTGCCAGCGCCTCCATCGCTGATTGCGTCGAGGCAATGCAGGCGGGTGCATTCAATTTTCTAGTCAAGCCCCTCAATCGCGACGAGTTGCGCCGGGTAGTGACAAGTGCGCTGGCTGCCGCGCGGCCGCAGGCCAATGCGACCGAGGAGCAGCCGACCGGCGCCGGACAGCCGCAAGCAGCGCTCATCGGCGCCTCCCCGGTCTTGCGGCGTTGTCTCGACTTCGTCGACAACGTCGCCCCCACCGACGCGACTGTGTTCTTGCTCGGCGAAAGTGGCACCGGCAAGGAGGTGGTCGCTCGTCTCATTCACGCTTTCTCGCCGCGCGCGGCAGGTCCTTTCGTAGCCGTCGATTGTGCGGCGCTGCCGGAAGCCCTGGCCGAAAGTGAGTTGTTCGGTCACGCCAAGGGTGCCTTCGCTGGCAACACCGAGGCGCAGCCCGGCTGCTTCGTCGAGGCTGACCGGGGTACCCTGCTGCTCGACGATGTGACCGCCCTGCCCTTCGCGGTACAGGGCAAGCTGCTGCGCGTGCTCCAGGATCGAGCGGTCAAGCCCATGGGTGACTTTCGCATCCGCCAGGTAAACACGCGAGTACTGGCCGCCACCAACCAAGATCCCGAGGCCCTGGTGCGCGAGGGAAAATTCCGCGCCGATCTCTTCTTCCGGCTCAACGTGGTGCCCATCACCCTGCCCGCGCTGCGCGAAAGAACCGAGGATGTTCCGTGCTTGGCTGAACATTTTCTCAGCCTGGCCTGCCGGCGCACCGGAAAGAACGTCAAGTTCTCCGAGGCCGCCCTGGTCACGTTGCAGCTCTACGACTGGCCCGGCAACGTGCGCGAGTTGGAGAACATGGTCGAGCGCCTGGTGATCATGAGTGCGACCGACACGATTGAGGTCAACGATCTGCCGGGTCAGGTTCGCACGCCCTCGGCACGCCTGGCCGCGGTCGCGGCAGCCGCCACCGGCAAGCCGAGCGATCACATCGATCTCGCCGACACCCTGTCGCGCATCGAAGCGACACTCATCGGGCGCGCGATGAAGGCGGCCAACGGCAACAAAACACGCGCGGCCGAAGCCCTTGGTCTCAACCGCACCACGCTTATCGACAAGCTCAAGCGCGTGGGTAGCGAGCAACCTGACTGAACAACAGCATCTGTGGGGGAAACATGCCCGTCGTACTTCGTCCCTCTGCCCTCATGGCCCTGCAAAGCGAGGTGGCGCTCACCCGCGAGATGGCCACCCGGGTGGAAGAAAGCGTTCTGGCAGCTATCGAGAACAACGGTCTGGAACTGCCTACCATGCCTCTGGTGGCAGCGCGGGCGCTAAGCATGCTGGGTCGCGATGATTTCTCCTTTCCCCAGATCTCCGCACTCATCGAGACTGATCCCATCGTGGCCGCGCGCCTGATCCGACTTGCCCATAGCGCGGCCTTTGCCAGCTTGTCGCGCTTCGATTCCGTCCTCACTTGCGTCACACGGCTAGGCGCTGAGGAGTTGCGCCTCTTCCTGGTGGAGACTGCGGTTCACCACGTGTTGGAGTCACGCGATCCCTGCATTGCCCAGATGTGCCGCGATCTCTGGCGCCATTCCTTGGCGGTAGCCATCGTGTCGCGCGATCTGGCCAGCGCGGTTCATGCCTTGCACCCCGATTCTGCCTACTTGGGCGGCCTTCTGCATGACGTGGGTCGTCCGGTGCTGGCCGCGACCCTGCTCGACGCCGAACAGCGCCTGCTGGGCACGCGCGTGCAGCGCTGGATCATGCCGTCGGCCTGGCTGTCTATCATCTCGGGCAAGCATCGCAGCGTGGGCGCAGCCATCGCGCGCAAGTGGGGGCTGCCCGACCCGGTGACCCACGCCATCCGCGACTCTGCCGACTACGACACGGGCGATCGCTTCTCCACGGGCAACGTGGTTCTCCTGGCCGACACCCTGTCCAAGCGCGAAGGGATCTTCGTGGGGCCCATCGACGCTGGCGAAATCGAGCGACTCCTATCCATGGGCAAGCAACTCCTGTCAGTGGACGACGCTCTGATCGAACGCCTGGTCGCGGATCTGAATGATCGCGTCGCCAGCCGGATCAGTTAGGTTTCGCATCCCAACTGCCAAACTATCGACAGCGAAGTTGAGCGGTCTGGCGGACCCAATTACAGAATTGGAGCTATTGGCACCACCGTGAGCGGCGGTGCCGGCGGCGGAGTTGGTGGCGCAGGAGGCGGGTTGTCCGAGACGTACTTCTGCGTCCAGGCCGCCATATGGTTAGAGGTAGTAAGATCCTGGAACGGGAGGAAGAAGCCGGGAAAGCTTCCGTCCTTCCCGGCCAGCACTTGGTCGGCATCGATGGCAAACATCCACAGCAGGAGCTGCGTGGGCTCGTCACCAACAACACTGGGGTTGGCTTTGTAGAGTCGCAGGCCGGCCCGGCGCTGTGAAGCCACCGTGAACCAGAATAGCTTGTGTCCGTTTTGGGTGGCTTGAAAAGGCGCGGACCGGGGAAAAGTATTCATCAGCATGCCGCTTGCTATTCGGCTGGTGACGAGGGTACTGCGGCCATCAGTCAGGGTGAGCTTGTCAGCCACGCCGGTCGCGTTGGCG
>PMJE01000172.1 GCA_003157315.1 Myxococcales bacterium
CGCACCTACCCATTGCTACGCTTTTAGCAGTGACCTGCCAACCGAGGCCGGTCCCGCCGAGGACCGGTGGGGAGGCTCCGCACCTTCAATCCGCAACGCGCTCCTAGCCAGGATCTAGTTACCTCTTCCGCGCAGAGGCACAGAGAACTCAGAGATCGGATGAGAAGGAATTTGGCATGGGCTGAATCCAAACCCTTGCTTCCTCTTCCGGCTTTGTGGCCTCAGAGTTCTCTGTGTGAAATAGCTAACTTCGATCCATGGTCCACGAGACGCTGGTTATATGGTCAAGAACGTCGAGGAAGACCGGCCAGTCTTGAAAAGTAACGGCAGAACATCTCCATGCCCCCGCGGGCCTGGCCCCAGTCGAAGTTCTCGTTGATGGCATGGTAGCCGTGCTCGGGCAAGGACAAGCCGAGCAGCACCACGGGCGCGCGCAGTACGCGATCCATTGTCACTACTGCACCGATGGAACCGCCCTCGCGGGTAAGAGCGGGCCGCTTGCCAAATGCCTCGAACATAGCCTGCTGGGCGGCTTCCAGGTGTGGACCCGACGGATCGACGAGGTAGGGCGAGAGTGACGATTCGTGAATGACCTCGGCGTCGCGGCAGTGGCGCCGCACGAAACCCTCGATCAGACGAAACACAAGCTCGGGCCTCTGGTCGGACACCAACCGGCAGGAAAGCTTGGCCTCGGCCAGGTGAGGCACGATGGTCTTGATGCCCGCCCCGCTGTACCCGCCGACTAGGCCATGGACCTCGAAGGTGGGCGCGATCATGATGGCCTCACGCAGGCGAGTTTCGTCGGGAAAGCGCACGCTGGAAAAGCCGTGCGCACGCCGGAAGCGCCCACGGGAGAAGCCCGCCCTAGCCAGACCACGGCGCTCGGCTGCGCTGGCGCGACGAACATCGCGGTAAAAGCCAGGTATCTTCACCCGTCCGGTGCGGGCGTCGTAGCAAGCGTTGATCAGCGCACACAGCTCGCCCAGCGGGTTGCGAGCCGCGCCGCCAGTTGTCCCCGAATGCACGTCCTTGTCGCCGGTCTGCAGGCGCACGCAGAAACCCAGCAGGCCGCGCAGTCCGTAGGGGATCGCGGGCCGGTCCGCCTGCGGCCAGAGCGTGTCGGAAACCACAATGGAATCAGTGCGCAGCGGCGCCTGTTGCCTGTCGCCCTTGGCCAGTCTGCGAAGGGCGGCTTGAAAGCTAGGGCTGCCCATCTCTTCCTCGGTTTCCCAAAGAAACTGAAAGTTGAGGCGCACGCCATCCTGCAAGGCCAGGCGAGCCCCAAAGAGCGCGGCCAGGGCTGGCCCCTTGTCGTCGGTGGTGCCGCGGCCGCGCCACTTGTCACCCTGGCGGACCAGCTTGAAGGGCGGCGTCCGCCACTCGTCGGCTTCCGCGGGTTGCACATCCAGGTGATTGTAGATGGTCACCGTCGGGAACTTGGGGTCTTGCACCAGACGTCCGAGGACCAAGGGCAATCCCGCCGTCTTGATACATTCGGCCTGCGCTCCCAGTTCGCGCAGCAGCGCACAGCCTTGCTGCGCGACCCGCTCCACGTCGGCCCGACGCGCAGGATCCATGCTCACCGACGGAATTTCCACCAGAGCGGCGAGTTTCTCCTCGAACTCGCGGCGCAGACCGGCGCTGCGTCCGCGCAGGTGCGATCGTGAAGACGACTTTCGCTTGTTCATGGTCCACCGGACATACCACGGAGCACATGTCCTGGCAGCACCCGCCCAGGCTCTGCGGTCAATGTCTGAACGCCAGCAGCCAAGCGCCTGCGACTGCGACCACGGTCGCGATCAAGCAGATCGCCTGACCAAGCGGTTTTACCGAGCGACGCACGAAGTGTCCCCAGAGCAGACCGAAGCCCAGGCCAAAGCCGAGGCCGGTGGCGTGAGCCAGCATGTCGGACCGCTCGCCCACGCCCAGCATGGCGAAAAGGCCCAGGCTGGCCGCGATGCCCAGAAGAAAGGCGCGCTTGAAACGACCCACCGTGCGCGCGGCGTAGCGCCGCATGAACTGCAGACCGCCCAGTAGCCCCAAGGCCGCGAAGGTTGCGGTGGAGGCGCCCACCACGTCGTGCGGGCTTCCGTAAACAAGCGCGGTCAGCAGATTGCCTGCCGCTCCCGCCAGCAGGGTTGCGAACAAGGCCAGTCCTCCACCCAGCCAGCGCCCCAGCGCGGTGAGAAACACGATGAACGCCACCGCGTTGCCTGCGACATGCATGAAATCCGAGTGCAGGGTGAGCGCGGTCACGACCCGCCACCACTGCCCGTGCACGATCAAACCAGCGACACCGCTGCCCACGCGAAACCAACCGCCCGCATCGGCGCCATTGCGCGACCCCGACACCCAGAATACTGCCGCGATGGTCACTGCTGCGGCCAGCCCGACGTACGACGGCCCGTGGTCAGGTGCCTGCGGCTCGCGCGACGGCTCTTCGCTGGCTTCCCGGTCGGCGGCATCAAGCGCAGCCAGCGCAGTGGCCACGCACGGNNGGCACCAGCACGGCCCAGCCCTCTTCGGTCAGGCCCACCCGGTGGGCAATGCCTACGGCTTCCAGGACGAAATCCCACGCCTCCGCCTGCTCGCGACTGGGCGACACGCGCACGGCAGCTTCGGCAGGAACCTCAGCGGTCACCCCGCTATTGTAGCCACCGAACCCTGTCTATGTCGTGTGGCGAGAACTTGTCAGACGACTTCGGGACGATTTCGGAAGGACGGGTGAGTCCTTTTCCCTGCCACGGACTATTATTTCGTCCAAAGAGACGCCGTCAATCGTTAGCCTTCTGTGGTCCCGGCCTTGCCACTTCTTGTCATGTTTGCCGACCAGCCCCTGGACCTGGACGACGAGTCGCTCAGGGCGCTATTTCACGCGGGCGATCGCGCCCTCATGGGGAGGCTCTATCAGGAAAGCTATCAAGGCGTGGAGGCGGCGGTTGGGTGCGTACTGCGCGGGGCCGACAGAGAAACCGTGGTGCAGGAACTCTACCTGCGTCTTCTGGACAGGCCCGAGCTGCGCCGCAACTTCGCGGGAGGTTCCATCCACGCCTGGCTGGCCACTCTGGCGCACAACCTGGCCGTGGACTACTGGCGGCGACACCGCCGAGAAACCAGCCTTGCCGAGGACGCCGTCCCGGTCTTGGCAGATGCGCAGTCCCGTCGCATGGAGGAGCGGGCCGCATTGAGCGTGTTCATAGCACGATTTCTTCGCGAGGCGCTGCCCGAGAAATGGGGCCCGATTTTCCAAGCCCGTTTCGTGGAGCAATTGGACCAACGCGAGGCCGCGCGCCGGCTGGGCATGCACCGTACCACCTTGGCTTATCGCGAGCTGCGCATCCGCAAACTGCTGCGCGCGTATCTGCGCAAGAGGTCTTCACAATGAACGCATGCGAAAATGGTCATCGCCGGTTGATCGACGCGCATTTTGCTGGCGGTCTTTCGCGGCCGCAGGAAGCGCGGCTGCGCGCCCACCTGCCCGACTGCCCATCTTGTCGTGAGATCTACGAGTCGTACTTGATGGCCGAGCAGCTTGATCCCAAGGGGTCGAACCCGCGCGCGCGCCTGGCCACTGCGCTGGGCTTGCCAAGGGCCGGTATGTCTGCAGGCCTCGGTCGCGGCTCGCGCTTTGGCCTGGGAATGCTGGTCCTGGCCGGCGCGGCTGGAATTGTCCTGTTTCTGACAAAGGGACCGACTTCCCAGAACGATTTCGTATCACGCGGCTCGGTGGCAGGGATCCCTTCATCGGACCCGGACGTGGCGGTCTTTCGCGTGAAAGGCGATCGCGGATCGGAACCCGTGCGCGACCGGGTGTCCGCGCGCGACGAGTTGGCCTTTGCCTACCGCAACGAGCGCGGCAAGGCGTTCTTGATGATCTTCGCGGTCGACGCTGCTGGGCGCGTGGCTTGGTACCACCCGGGGTGGACCGATGCGGCTAGCAACCCGAAGGCCATTGCAATCACCAAGCAAGTCGGTTTCAATGAACTGCCCGAGGCCGTGCGGCAGCCGTTGCAAGGGGATCGGATTGCCTTGCATGCCCTGTTCATGGATAGTGCGTTGGATGTGCGTTCCATCGAGGCGAGGGTGGCGCGTGCTGCACCCCTGGCGGATTTGGCCGATGCTGCGGCGGGGGAGATTGATCGCAAGATGGTGCTGGCGGTGATCCAATGAAGCGACGGTGGGGCATCGCGCTTGCGGGATCTGTGCTGGCACTTTGCGCAGGCCGGGCACAGGCTGCGTCCGAGCCGCCGCGCAATGCGGTCTTTGCTCTGATTATGGGCGTGAATCGTAGCGTGGACGCAGACCTCAAGCCCCTGCGCTACGCGGACGACGATGCGGTTCGCTACCAGGAGTTGTTCCGCAGCTTGGGCGCCAAGACCGTGCTCTTGGCCAATCTGGATGAGGAAACCAGCGCCCTTTCGCCGCAGGCCGCAGCCGAGGCATTGCCGCCCACGCGCGCGTTCTTGTCCAAAGCCGTGTCTTTGCTAGCCACGGAGATCGCCATTGCGCGCGCCCGCGGGGTGAAGACGTCACTGTATGTGCTTTACTCCGGACACGGCAACGTGGACGGGGAGCACGCCTACCTCACCCTGGAGGACGCGCGACTCGACGGGGCTGCCTTGGCGCGCGAGGTTCTGGATGCCATTGGCGCCAACGAAAACCATCTCATTGTGGACGCGTGCTATTCCTATTTCCTGGTAGGAGAGCGCGGTCCGGGAGGCGAGCGCCGTCCGGTGCAGGGATTTTCGGCCTTGTCCGAACTCGGCCGACGCAACGATCTCGGGCTCTTGCTGTCGACCTCTACCGGAAATGAAAGCCACGAATGGGGCGCCTTCCAGGCCGGGGTATTCAGCCATGAGGTGCGTTCGGGTCTGTACGGCGCGGCCGATTTCGACGGCGACGGCCGCATCAGCTACGTCGAGATGGCATCGTTCCTTGAACGCGCCAACCAGCCCGTCGTGAACGAAAAGTTTCGCCCCAAGATCTTTGCGCGCGCGCCGACGGCGTCGTCGCAGTTGATCGATCTGCGACCGAGCCTGGGACGGTCGCTCGCCATTCGCGAAGACTTCCCCAGCTCGCACTATCTGGTGGAAGACCAACGCGGGGTGCGGGTGCTGGATTTTCACAACGCCAAGGGGCGTTGCTTGCGCCTGGTGCGTCCAGGGGGCGCGGGCAATCTGTACCTGCGCCGCCTGGCCGACGACCAAGAGCTGACCGTACCGCCTGCCGACGACGTGGTGGACCTGGCTCNNCTGATCTTTTCGCTGCCCTTCGACGAGGCGAAGTCGGACTTGCTGGCCACAGTGCCCCCGCCTGCCCGAGCCACCAAGTCGACGACTCGCAAGCTGGTGCTCTGGTCCCTGGGCGCAGCCTCGGCAGTCGGCGTGGTGGTCGGGGGTGCCTTGCTCTGGGATGCCTCGAGCATGGCCGACGAGGGCCGCCGGTCATCGCAAGCCCGCGCAGCGGAGCTGAACAATCGCATCGATGCGCGCAACACGCAGGCCACGGTGGCATTCGCCTTGGCCGGCGCCGCGCTCACCGCAGGGGCGCTCACCTGGTTCTTCACCAGGCCTGGCCATGCCCAGGTGCAGGTCAGTCTTGGCCCCACCCAGCTCAACCTGTCCGCGCGCTTCTAGTGCAGACGTGCTTCTTCTCAGGATTGTCTTGTCCAGACTGCTCCTCTGATTCGTTTCAACGGCAGGAGGTAGCCCATGAAATCCACCCACTGTCTTTGCTTCACTGTTCTGGCTTTCGGCGTAGGTGCCTGCGTGCAGCCTGTCCCAATTGAGGACATGCCTTGCCCTTGCGCCGACGGGTACACCTGTTGTGACAACCAGTGTTTGCCGGCAGGCCAGGTTTGCCAGCTTGACGCCGGGGGCACGAGCGATGTGGCGATCGAGGAGACTAGCCCTGTGCGGACCGACGCCGGGCAATCCAAGTGGCAGCCTATCGCTTCAGTGTCGGTGAACAACTGGACGGCGGCGTCGGGGCCTTTCCTCATGGGCGATCGCGTGGCGTTCTGGGACGCTTACAACAATGGCCGGGCGGCAACCTACCGCTTCGCGCAGAACGACTGGCTGGAGCAGGAAGGCCATTGGCCAACAGACAATATCATCGAAGCTGGCCTGGTTTGGACAGGATCGCAGGTCGTCTACTGGGGAGGTGTCATGGAGGCGTCGACCTGCAACAGCCTCGGTGGGCTCTACTCCCCCGCAACTGACACCTGGTCTGCAATCAACACGACTGGGGCTCCCTTGCTCGCCGTTGTCGGTGGCGGCTACACGGGCAAGGAGGTCGTGCTACGAGGCGACTCGTGCCTGCCCAAACTGGGTATGGCTGATCGAGGACCCGTGATCGGCGCTCTCTACAACCCGGCAACTGACACCTGGCGGAACATGTCCATTGTGAATGCACCCACCGCCGAAAACGGCACCAACGTTGTGCTCGGCGAAAGAATGGTCTGCTGGAGCGGCGCGCCCTACGACGGGGCACCTGGTTACACCCCCACCTCGGGGTGGACAAACTCGGGCGCCGTGTACAACGCCGCGGATGACACGTGGACCGCCATGTCGACCGCCAATGCCCCCGGCCCGCGCGCCGGCATGCTGGCCCTTGCCATGCGCGGGAAGATGTTCGTTTGGGGTGGCACCGACGGAACCACCAATTCTTTGGGTGAACAGAGCTACTTCCGCGACGGCGGCATCTTCGACCCTGAGACCAACACCTGGACGGCCATAAGCAAAGATGGCTCTCCCACCGTCACCGCCGACAACGGCTTGTGGGCCGAAGAGCAAGGACTGGTGTACGTTCAGGGGTCCATCTCGACGCCTGGGGTTGGATCCCCTGGCGTTGCCTTGTGGACCTACGACCCTTCTGCTGATCGATGGGCGTCGGTTGATGTGACCGGGTTGCCCGAGATGCTATCGACCTACTTCGTCTGGACGGGACTGGACTTGTTGGCCATCGGCATGCTGGCGGCCGAGCCGACCACCATCATGGGCGGTTTTCGCTACACGCCGTAGTTAGTACACCTCAACCTCGGAGAGGTGGAAAGCCGCCGCGTTCAGATCGGTCAGGCGCACATAGCGTGCGTTGCTGGGCGGGAAGTCGGCTTTCCACTTCTCGAACTGCTGTTTCCGTTCAGCCACTTGACGGAACTGCCGGTTGTCCGGGCTGATCTCGATCTTCAGCGGCACCGCCCGTTCCTGGCAACAGTCGGCACGGTTGTACACGACCACGCGGGAGATGCGTTGCACTTTGCCCAGATCGATGGTCACATTCTGATTTGGGGCTTCAATGGTGTGGAAGCCCAGGTTGGTCAGATCGCCGTCCACCAACCAGCTGGGATCGCGCCCGTATTCCCGGTGCGGAGTCACCACGGTGACCGGCCGGTGCAGCGCAAGATTCGGACGAGTGAAGACCTTGTTGATCGCGAACGCCAGTCCCCCGACCACAACCAACAGGGACACGACAATCCTGGTCCAGCGTACCACCAGTGCGACGCCCATCGCTGTCACGTCACGATCGATCGGATCGCGCAATCCCTTGGCCAGATCGGCCATCGCGTGCGCGGCGAGCTTGTACTTGGCCGGAGCAAGCTTCGCCAGGACAGACTCCCCTTGCTCGCCCAGCATGGACGTGACCAGCTCTCGTTGCTCCTCCGACACGGCTGCCAGCAGAGGTCCTCCGACCGGCAGCTCGGCAAGACGAGCCCAATACTCGTCGCCCGCAGGTGCGGGCCCCAATTCAATGCCCGCCCGAGCCAGATGTGCCCGTATCATCAACCTGACGGAGGCGCAATCGAGCAGGAATGCAGCTCCCCCGCCCTCCTCCAACTCACCGAGTTGGCTGGCGCCGGTCTGGGCAGCACACCCGAGCTGATACTCTTCCCAGCCAGATTTTCCAGGTGCGTAGTTCTGCTTCAGCGAAATGCCCATCCGCTCGTCCATCCAGAAGAACCGGCGCAACCGACGCCAGAACCCGCTGGGTGTGCGCATGACGGCCTCCTCCGGACTTGCAGCTTCAATCCCTGGAGCAACGACGCTCGAACCCGGCCCGTATGCTGGCCCGTTCGGCGCGCCTTCCACCGCGTCATTGAGACCTCTGGTCTGGTCAGTCATGGCGAGAATCTAATACCGCGAAAGCACGCAAGAACCTAGCCCGTGTTTGCTCAGCCGCCAGCCCACCGCGCCGCGCACGCGCTGGCCGGCCGCTATGTCGTCTCGGGCCCGCGGGTCATCAGGATCTTGCCCGAGCGGACCAACTCGACCAGGCCGAACGGGCGCAGCAGCGAGATAAAGCTGTCTAGCTTCTCACTGCCGCCGGTCACCCGCAGGATGAGTGAGCCGGTCCCGCAGTCCACTACCTTGGCCTTGTAGTGCTCGGCGATCTGCAGGATCTCCGTGCGCTCATTCACCTCGGCTTGCAGCTTGATGAGAGCGATTTCGGTCTCGACCACCGACTGGCCAGTGTGGTCAATCGCGTGCACCACGTCGACCAGCTTGGCAACTTGCCGGATCATCTGTTCCAAAGTGTCGGCCGCGCCCCGACAGGTGATGGTCATGCGCGAAAAGCCGGCGTCGGTAGGATCTGGGCTGACCACCAGGCTCTCGATGTTGTAGCCCCGGCGGGCGAAGACCAGGGCCACGCGCACCAACACGCCGGGCTGGTTGCGTACCAGCACCGAGATGCTGTGTAGAGGTTGGGGCTCAGGAACCGGGGCAGCAGCGGCGAGTGCGGCGCTCATGATTTCCTCTGGTTCAGGGTCGATGGTAGGTACGCAGTCATGACGGCTCTCCATCTTCGTCGGCTTCCACGCGCGGAGGGTCCACGATCATTTCGCGCAAGCTGGCGCCCGCGGGAACCATGGGGAAGACATTTCCTTCCTTCACCACCTCGGCGTCGATCAGGCAGGGGCCATCGTTGTATTCCCCGGCTGCCTGCAGAACGCGGTCCACGTCAGCCGCCCGGCGCAGGTGCAGGCCCTTGGCCCCGTAGGCCTCGGCCAGCTTGACGAAATCGGGATTGCCGTCGAGGTCGATGCCTGACAGGCGATTGTCGTAGAACATCTCCTGCCACTGGCGAACCATGCCCAGGTAGTGGTTGTTCATGATGATGACCTTGACCGCCAGCTTGTGCACCACCGCGGTGGCCAGCTCGGACAGAGTCATCTGAAAACCGCCGTCGCCGACCACTGCCCACACCGATCGCTCGGGATGTCCCAGTTTGGCGCCGATGGCTGCAGGAAAACCAAAGCCCATGGTCCCGGCGCCGCCCGATGACAACCAGTGACGGTTGCGCGTGGTGCGCAGGAACTGGGCGGCCCACATCTGGTGCTGACCAACGTCGGTGACCACGATCGAGTCGCGGCCGCCCAGCTTGTCCAGCCGGTCGAGGATGTACTGTGGCCGCAACCCGCCCTTCTTCGGGTAATGCAGCGGGAACTCCTGACGCCAGGCCGCGATCTGCTCCAGCCATTCGGCGCGGTCGCCTTTGTCGACCAGAGGAATGAGATCCTCGACCACCAGACGCGCATCACCCGAGAGAGCCACGTCGGGCACCAGGATCTTGCCGAACTCGGCCCGGTCGACGTCCACGTGAATCTTGATCGCATCCCGGCAGAACTCGGACAGCTTGCCGGTGATGCGATCATCCCAGCGGGCACCGATGGCCATGATGAGATCGCAGTCAGCCACCGCCTTGTTGGCGTAGGCGGTGCCGTGCATGCCCAGCATCCCGAGGTGCAACGGCTGATCCTCAGGCACCGCACCCTTGCCGAGTAGAGTGGTGACCACCGGCGCCTGCAGCTTCTCCGCGAGCTGGAGGATGGCGCGACCCGCATCGGAAGCGACCGCACCGTGGCCGACGTAGAGCACCGGCCGGCGGCTCTTGCCAAGAAACTGCGCGGCGCGCTTGAGGTCTTGCACATCCGCCCGGTGGGGCACGTGATAGCCGGGCAGATCGACCGAATCGACAAAGGGAGCGTCACAGGGACCAGCGGCCAGATCCTTGGGCACATCGACCAGCACCGGGCCAGGCCGGCCGGTGGTGGCAATGTAGAAGGCCTCTTTCATGATGCGCGGGATGTCGGCGGCCTGGCG
>PMJE01000049.1 GCA_003157315.1 Myxococcales bacterium
TTTGGACACCGACGAAGATGCGCCGACTGCTTCCAGCGACGGCGAAGAGCGACGAGCGCTAGCAGGCCCATGAGTGTGAAAGCAGCTCTGCTGTCCGAGCTAGAAGTACCGCCATTCAAATTGCACGAGCAGCCAGAGGACCCCGATGAACTCGTGCCGCCACCGCTGCCCGCCGCGCCGCCAGCTCCACTCATGCCTCCGCTCCCATGCGTACCGCCGGTTCCGCTCATGCCTCCGCTCCCAGGCGCACCACCAGAGCCGGTCGCACCGCCGCCGCCGATCGCGCCGCCAGTTCCGCTCATGCCTCCGCTCCCAGGCGCACCACCAGAGCCGGTCGCACCACCGGAGCCGGTATTTCCTCCAAAGCCGCGGTCGGCGCCTGCGTCGGTAGCCGGCACCTGCGATTCGAGATAATTGCCGCTGACCAGAGTTGTGATCGAACTCGGAGGCAGCGTGATGCTGCCCGCAGTGACGGTGCCCAGATCGACTGCGTTCTCGCTTGCCGAAGTGCGAATCGCCTTGTACGACGACGGCAAATTGTTACCCGCCAGGGTCAGCGGCGTCGCCGCAGTGCCCGTGTTGATGGCGACAACGGTGAAAGCCCCCATCTGCGTGTTGTCAAAGGCCACGGCCAGGACTTTGGAGTCGCTGCTCTTGACGTCGACCATCTGTGCGCCCGGGCGGATGTAGCGATAATATTGCTTTGAAACATAGTAGTTCTTCCCGGGGTTGTCGGGACCTGCCATGAGATCACTTTCATTCAAATCCGCGGGCGTGGTGCCGCCGCTTCCCTGCGAGTAGAGCCACGCCGTCATGTGCCCGTAGTACAAGCCCGCGTAGATCGCCTGCGCCAGATCGAAGGCTCCTGAGCAAGTGCTGATCGCATTCGACGTGCAGGGGCCGCCCGTCCAGGTGTGGTTGTAGCCTGATGTCTCGGTCACCCAGAGCGACTTGTTGGTGGATGCCGTCGCAGCCCGATACGAAGTCGAGTACGCTACGAGGTTGCTCGTGGTCATCGGCGTGAAGCCGTCCACGTAGCCATGCACGGCGAACTTGTCGATCGCCGAGAGTGCCCCCGAATTGTTCATAATCGCCGCGGTATAGGAGGAGTCCGGATCGAAGTCGGTGCCACTGCTGCCCGCGTCGCACTCCATACCGAGCATGTTCTCCGGGCCAAAGAGCCTCGCGCTCGGGAACGACGCCTTGACAATCGGCCCGACCTCGGAGAGGTGCTGCGCGTACTGCTCTGGCCCGTAGAAACAGGAATTCCCCTGCCAAAGCATCGGCTCGTTCTGCATGCTAAGGCCGTACACATCGACGCCGATGTCCTTGTACATCTGCAAACCGGCGACCAGCCAGCCCGCGAAGGAATTGACCATCGTGGGATCGAGGATGTTGCCGCCCGTGGTGTCAGTCGGTCGTATCAACGGCGTATAGCAGGTGCCCCAGTCCGGCAGGCCGTTGGTGGCGACAACGCACTTGTAATCGGCCGGCGGCGACCAAACANNGTCGGGTAGTACTGGTTGCGCCACATGGTGATGCCCAAGTCGTCAATCACCATCTGGCTCCATGTCGTATTGAGCACCGTGGCTTGGTTTCGCCACGCGTCGGCCGCTCCGAAGAATCCAAAACCTTCTATGCTCTGGTACTTCGTGGCGCGATCGATGGTGACATCCGCCGATGCGATGGGAGCGATCAAACAGATGGCGAGGCCTGCTGTGACACTGAAGAGATATGCATTCTTCATGGAGTCCACCAAGAACGAGATGCGTTCGGAGTTTGTCCGTCTAGTGTACTGCTGACCGCTGGTACACGTCCACTTCGCGTTCGGTGAGGTAGCATTCAGATATCGAAAGATATCAGAGCGCGCTACGGCAGGAAGGAAAGCGGGCCTGTCTTTCCCTCCGCCACCGCCACCGCCCACCGCCCAAGGTCCTCGGCTAGGGCGCAGAAGTCGCTTGCCGCACGCTCAATTCTGTGGAATGTCAGCAGGCGCGGCCAGGCTCATGTGGTCCAGGCCAAAGTAGCCGGAGGCCGTGTAGAGGTCATCGCCAAACGCCTCAAGATAGCTGGCCCATCCCAAGGTGCGCAAAAACTTGACCCCGATGGGCTGAGCCGGATTGGACACGTCTATTGCCAAGATGCCATCGCCCGACAGGTTGAGGAACAAGCGGTTCTGGTTGGCACCCATGATTTGCAGATTGTACGCCTTGGTCGGCTGGTCGTAGAGCGTGGCGAAGCTGTCTTTGCTCAGGTCGAAGATCATCAGTCGGTCAGACGTGGTCTGCCAGTCCGGGGTGCTGGAACCACCCGAGCTGGCGCTTCCCCCGGCCGAATCGCCGCCCATCGCCGGGGCGGAGTAATACCCGTAGCCGTAGTAGCCCTGTTGGCTCGTCACGTACATGGTGTTGCCTTCGACCGTCAGCCCTTCCAAATACATGTTGCTGAACACTTTGGTGTCGAGCAGTTCTGCCGCCGGCTGGCTGTCGACGCCCACCTCGCGCAAGAGGTTCAATCGAGTGTCAGGGCGATAGTATCCGTAGGTGTCGGTTCCCGTGGGCGGGAGGTAGACGTACTGTTGATCTTGAGTCATGAAGTACCGGCTGCCCACAACTGGCGCCCAAGTGCGCACCAGTGGACCGGGGATGTTGATCTTCTCGGCCGCTACAAAGCTGCTGCCTGACTTGTTCCAACGTTGAGCGTAATACTTGTACTCGGTGAAGGCGTAGCCATCGTTGCCCGTGCGCTGGCCAACTGCCTCGCGCAGGCCCAGGTAGAACCCGGTCGGGTCCACTGGATCGCCAACCAGCGTGTACGGATTCCAGTCCGTACTCGAGCTGGGCAGGCCCACCTGATTCACACTGGGGGCGTCGGCATTGCTCAGATCCAGAAACACCAGTCTTGTTGTGTATGTGCCCGTGTTGATCGTGGAATCGTAGACGTATTCCTGGTCGACCGTCACCAGGCCACTCTCGACCTCGGTCCAGTTGCCGTATCCATTCCACCAGTAGCCGCCCCAGTAGCCGCCCCAGCCGCACCAGTACGGGTAGTACGGGATCACACTGCTCGGCAAAATCGTCGATCCCGCCCGCCGCGGATGCGTGGGGTCGGTCAGGTCGTAGACCAGAACCTGGGTTTGGCTATAGTAGCTGTAGTCAGTGGGGCTAGAGGGAAGGTAGCGGAAGAGCAGCAGCTGATTGCCGTGCTTGACCGC
>PMJE01000004.1 GCA_003157315.1 Myxococcales bacterium
TCCCGCTCAAGGATGTCTGGGCCATGCTCGATCACTGTGCGCCCGGCTACACACGAAAGCAGCGCACGCACAACTGGTTGGTGATCTTCGGGGGCCGAAGCTATCCCAGTCTGCCGGTTGGGCCACATGGCAAGCGCCACAACCCAGAGATCCAAGTTGGTCACGTGAAGAACATGGTCAAGCACTTCGGCATCGAGGAGTGCGCGAAGGGCCAGATCGAAAGGCTTCGCTAGCGGGAAGAGCACGGTTAGCCGGCTGGCAGGCGCGGCCGACCGCGTGTCGTTCCCGATCTTCTCGGAGACCGGAAAGGTGATTCCTTCTGATACGAGATCATCGCGAAGGGGCTCCATATGGGGCCATCTGACCGCGCTGCGAGACTGCACCGAAAGCAGAGCGATGCTCCCCACTGGCGAGTTGTGCTTTCTCGAATGATCCCGAATAGTGCCGGAGAAGGGAGTCGAACCCTTAAGCCTGTTAGGACGGCGGATTTTGAGTCCGCTGCGTTTGCCATTCCGCCACTCCGGCAGGTGGAGCGATCCGGAGGCAATATTGTGCCCGCCGACGCCGCGAAGTCAAACTAGGAACCGATCAAAGGCGAGCTGGGCGGGCTTCCGCGCCCGATCAGATTGAGCAGGCGGTTGACCATCTGGTCGAAGGTGGCCCTTTGCTCGGCATCGGTTGCTATCGAACGGAAGAGGCGTCCACCTGCCATCGTGCCATGGCCGCCGGCCGCGCCTTCCGAGCTGATGAGCTGTCTCATCAACGTGCCGGCTCGGCGTTCACTAGGTTCGGTGCGCAGCGACAGGTAGAAGCGATCGCCGTAGCAGCCGCAGCACAGGACAAAACGCGCGCCTTCCCAGGCGAGCAGCAAGTCCGCAACTTCGGCCACCAGATCGGGGTAGGCGATGCTGCCCATGTTGACAGTCACCAGATCGCCCCGCACCTGCGCCGACCTGAGCGCGCGGTCCAGCGCCGCAAAATGCTCGCGCGGCACCTTGGGCTGGGAAATTCGCGCGAGCAGGTGAAAATCCACCAGAGGAAAAAGGAACAGGTAGACCACGCGCTCGGCGTGGGTGGCCTCGCGCCCCAGATCGCGTGTCTCGGCCCGCAGAGCATAGAACAGCGCCGTGGCCAGCGGTGTGTCGAGCGGTACTTTGAGAGCGCGCAGGTACTCGATGATGATGGTCGAGGTGGCGCCCAGCTCAGGCCGAATATCGCGCCAGGGTACCTGCGCGCTTTCTTCGCGTGCCGGGTGATGATCGATGACGACGTCTACTGGTCGGCCTGGCGGCAGCGAGTTGTTGCCGGTTTCCGGCTGGCTATCGACGATTGCCAGGGCGTCGAAGGCGGCCGGATCCAATGCCTCGGCTGCCACCAGCGGGATCCCGAGGGTTTCCACCATGGCGCGGTTCTCGGCGCGGCCAACGATGCCACCCAACACCAGCGTGGCCTTGATCGGCAGGGCGTGCTCGACCAGACGCTTGAGCCCGAACGCGGATGCCAGGGCATCGGGGTCCGGATTGTCGTGCATGTAGATGAGCAGCGCGTGCCGGCCGCGCAAACGTGCCAGCGCAGGCCCCAGGTCGTATTCGTACACCTCCAGTTCGGGCGGAACCTGGGTTGGGTCAGCGTCGTTTGCCTCGCTCGCCACCGGCATCTCGGCGTCGTCAGACAACTTTTTCTCCAAGCCCGTCATGGCAATTCGCCCTAGTTCGCGGGGCGGATGCGCAGATTGTCGAAGTGAACATCCGCCTCCCAATCGTCGAAGGCAAAGAACTCGTGACCCGGACCTGAGAGAGGCGAAGGATCTGTCCAGGCGAGGAACGGCGCACCGTCAAGCCTCCAGTCAATGATTTCGCCTTGACGGGTGATGGTGAAATGGTAGCTGCGGCCGCGCTCAACCGGCGGGGGCTGCCCGGGATCGCGCGCCTTTGCGGCCTTGACCGCTGCGTCGTGTTCACCCAGCCGGCCGATGATGCTGTTGCTGTTGTTCCACCCACCCAAAACGATCACGTAGCTGGTGGGGTCATAGCGTCCCTTGTCCGGGTCGAAGGACTCGCCATCGCCGAAAAGCTCAACCTTTATGTCGCCGGCCGGGCTTTTCGAAATGGCGTCGAATTCAATGACGACATCGCGAGGCAACTTGCGCCGCAGCCACAGGGGATGATTATAAGCATGCGTCACATTCATTTTGCCGCTCGCGATGCGGTAGGCGCCGCCGCTGGTATCCAGCCAGTCGGGGCCAGGCTCGGCTCGCTCGAAATCGTCGGCAAAGTCTGAAGTGATCGCGGGGATCCGGGCCTTGCACCCCAGAGCGGCCAGGGCGGCGATGATGGCCAGCGAAACTGTGACCAGCTTTTGCTGCACGTTGGCTATGCAGAGAAACCTACCGGGTTGCGGGCCGGTCCGCAACATTGCCCGGGCGGACAGGGATTTGCTCTGACAAATCAGGCAGTTGCGGCCGCACACGGCGGTTCAGCCAAGTCCGAGCTTCTCGTAGAGCAGCCCCCAGCGGATGCCGCGATCGCTGACCAGAACCTCGGCCACACCCACTCGCCTGACGATTTCAGAGAGGATGACTGCGCCGCTCAGGATCACGTCCGCGCGGCGCGGGTCAAGGCCGGGCATGGCTTCGCGCTGCTTCTGGGTGGATACGCGGAGGCGATCTACCTGTTTTTCCAGCGCGGGCATGGTCAGTTGATAGCCGTGGACCAGCGCCGGAGCGTAGCTTTGCAGATTTTGCGCCATGGCAGCCAGGGTGGTGACGGTGCCGGCAACGCCGACCAGGCAAGGCCGGTCGGCCTTGGCAGGGAAGGGTGTTGCGGCCAGCTGGCTGACGATCTCGGCTCGCACGGCCTCGACCTCGTGGGCAAGCGCCGGATCGTGATGAATGTGGCGTTCCGTGAGACGAACCGACCCGAGGGGCAGGCTAGCGCAGAAGTCGACTGCCCCTCGCCGGGCGACGATGAACTCGGTGGACCCGCCCCCCAGGTCGACGACCATCATGGTTTGGGCGGCAGCCTGGGGAAAGGAGAGCCTCGCGGCCAGAAAGGTGAGCGCAGCTTCGCGTTTGCCGTCGATGACATCGACCGGTGTGTCTAGCAAGGCCGCGGCACGGCAAAGGAAATCAGCCGCATTGGGCGCCCGGCGTAGCGCTTCGGTTCCAATGGCGAAGATGGGCGCCTCGTGTACGCGCGCCAACACCGCGTAGCCGGAGAGCGCGGCCAGAGTGCGGTCGATTCCCTCCTGCCCGAGTCCACCACCACTACCGATGCCGCGGCCTAGCCGGGTAATCTCGGCGCGGTCTTCCAGCACGGTGATGCTGTTCCCGCTCGCCTCGGCGACCAGCAAGAGGGTGGTGTTGGTTCCGATGTCGATGGTTGCGACGCGGCTCATGAAAGCATGCTCTAGCGGTTCTCGGCGGGCGGCGGACCAAACGACGGGCTGCGGGCGCCGCCCTTCCAGATTTGGAATTCCAGTTTGGTCTGCGGATTCATGGCGAAAAGGCCCCCGCGGGTGGAAGCGTAGACAATCAGGCGGCAGTCTGGCGACCAGGTTGGATCCTCGTTCGAGCCCTGGTTTTGGGTCATCCGCTCGATCTTCCCAGTGCGCAGGTCGTAGGTGAAGATGTCGAACACCAGACGCTCGTCCCGACCGGTAAACGCGATGATCGGCGTGTCGGCGCGCGGGCAG
>PMJE01000393.1 GCA_003157315.1 Myxococcales bacterium
GAGCCGACTTGACCTTCGAACTTGCCCTGGGTCGAGTCGTACTTGAGCAGGTAGGCGAGGTTGTCCGCCGGGACGATGTCGCCCACGGCGACAACTTCAAAATCCTTGCCGAACAGCTTCTGGCTGTACAGCGCGCGGAAAATCAGTCGACCGATGCGTCCAAAACCGTTGATCGCGATTCGAGTGGCCATCTTTTCTTGCTCCTCTATGGGGCGCCTCATGCGCCATGTGGACTTTGTTCGCGCGGAATCTAGCACAAGTTGGGCGTCAGGGAGTCAAGCGCTTTGGTGCGGATGCGGTTGTCCCGAGCCCTCGCGAGCGGTAGCATTAGAGTTCAATGTCGCCAGCGCTTTCCGCCGACGGCGTAATCGCCGCTGCGCGGGCCTGCCGCTTCACTCTGGTCGGCTTGGCGCCTGCGGCTCCGCTTGACCCGGCACCCTTCCTGCATTGGCTTGAGGCTGGCTACGGCACCGGGCTCGCGGCCATGCATAGACGGGTGACCGAGCGACTGGATCCTCGGAACATCGTGCCCGGCGCGCGCACCGTGATCGCGCTGGGGATTCCATACGGGTCGGGACAAGAGACGGCTGGCCAGCCCGAGCGTCCGGTGATCGCGCGCTATGCCCGAGGTCGTGACTACCACCTGGCCCATCGCGACCGCATGCGCGCCCTGCGCCGCAGTTTGCTGGAAATGGACCCGACCTTGAACAGCTACGCTTGCGTTGACGCGGGCGTGGCCATGGAAAAAGCGTGGGCCGAGCGCGCGGGCTTGGGGTGGATCGGCAAGCACGGCGTGCTGGTCAACAAGGAATACGGCTCGTGGTTCACCCTGAGCGTGATGGTGATCAACCGCAGCGTCGATCGCTACCACCCGCCCCACCCTCGCCTGTGCGGCGATTGTGACCTCTGTCTGCGCGCCTGTCCGACCGGAGCGTTCCCTTCGCCCGGCGTGGTCGACGCTCGGCTGTGTCTTTCCTATCAAACCGTGGAGAACCACGCTTCGATCCCGGTCACTCTGCGTGTGGCGCTCGCCGGACGAGCCTTCGGCTGCGATGCCTGCCAGGAAGCCTGCCCGTACAATCACAGCGGGCTGCCTCCTGGCGATCCCCGCCAGACGCCGCGACCACTCGGGCTCATGTCAGCGACGCAAATTGCAGCTCTCGGTCGCGACGAGTTTGCCGGTTTGGCCGCAGGTACCCCCATGGCGCGTGCCGGCTACCATGGCCTGCGCCGCAACGCCGCCCTTGCGCTGGCCTCGGATGGGAGAGCCAACGCCCGAGCCGCCCTTGAGCAACTCAGCCGCGACGCAAATCCCTTGGTCAGCGAGGCCGCGCAGTGGGCGCTCGGGCACCGCCCCTAGTCGAGTGGTGGCCCGGCGTCTACTGCGATTGTGGCTGCGGACCGGAAGATTGGGACGGACCTCGGCCCGTGGTCGTGGCTGATTCCTGTGACTCTGCGGGAAACAGTCCTGCCATGGCCACGCGCAAAGCCTGCACCGAAGATAATGCAAAGGTCTTTTCCCACCGTGATCAAACTCGCGGAGAGCAGCCCGACCAAGAGGCCTCCTCTGGCCTCACGCCAGCGCGTGACAGGGTCGCAAGCTGGCACGCCAACTCGCGCTAGGCGGTTTCGACGGCTGCGGAGGACGGCACCACAAGGTGATTGCACCGCAGCCTGGCGCCATCATGTGCGCGGGAAAACTGCATTCCAGGGCAGCCAGTCAGGCCGGCTTCGAGGTAGAAGAAAGGCCATTGCGCCCATGAACCCGGCACCGCCAATCTTGCCCGTTTCTGCTGGTCGGCCCGCAGTCCCTGCGCAGCCAGCCTCAAAGAGCTGGGCGAAGGCACCCCAGCGACGTTGGCTGCGCTGGCTGCCAGTCTTCGCCTTCATTTACCTCTACTCGTTTCCCTATTTCGAAAAGCTGTGGAGCGCGAACGAGGTTCCCCGCGTGTTTCTGACCCAGGAAATCGTCGACCAGCATCACCTGTGGATCGATGCGCGGATTCCGGGTGGCGGAAGAATTCACAGTCTCGACGTGGCCCAAGCACCCAATCACCACATCTATCCTGACAAGGCTCCCGGGCCGTCGTTGCTGGCGGTGCCCATCTACGCCGTGGCTCGGCTCTTCGGGCATCCCTCCCTGCGCGTGTGCACCTGGCTCTTCCGCGTCTTCGTCGTCACCATTCCAGCCCTGGTGTTTCTCCCCTTCTTTCTCGGCATGGCCAGACGCTTCGCGCCCGACGAGCGAGCCTGTCGTACCGCGCTGGTGGCGTACGCGCTGGGCTCACCCGCGATGGTGTACAGCCTTCTCTTCATGTCGCATCAGCTAGCAGCCGGGTGCGTGGGGGGGACGTTTATCGCAGCTGTGGCTCTGGCGCGCGGAAAAACCACCCGCCCATTTCTGGTCGCCCTGTTGGCAGGATTCCTCGCTGGCGTTTCGGTGCTGGTTGAGTACCAGTCCGTGCTGGCGGTTTTGGTCATCGCGATCTACTTCGTCGCGCGTGTGCCCAACCGGGTGCGAGCCCTGGGCGCAGCCCTGCTCGGGGCTTTGCCTCCGGCTGTGCTGCTTTGTACCTATCACGCGCTGGCCTTTGGATCGCCGCTGAAGACTGGCTACAACTTCGTCCTGCAGAACACGATGCACGTGGGCTTCATGGGCCTCGTGGGCCCCAGCGCAACCTGCTTCTGGATAACCCTGTTCCTGCCTTCCACCGGCCTCTTCACGCTTGCGCCCTGGGTGCTCTTCGCGGTGGTCGGCGCAGTCGCAGTAGCGCGCGATCGCGAGGCACGAGCACGCTGTGGGGCCGAAGCCATTGTTTGCTCGGCGGTACCCGTCTTGTACATCGCCTTCATCGGCTCCACTGTTCCCTACCAGGCACACGCGGGGTGGTCGGTGGGACCGCGCTACATGACGGCGGCGCTGCCTTTCCTGGCCTGGCTGGCCGCCGCCGGTTTTCGCGCGGTGGAGCGTTTTTCGCCGGCGCGCGTGCTGGCGCAAACCTTGGTGGTGACTGCAGCGATGGTTTTTGTCATAGCAGCCAGCACCTATCCCTACTGGCCCGATCGAATGCGCAATCCGCTCTACGAGCTGGCCTTTCCGCTCCTGGCCGACGGGTTCGTCGTGCACTCGCTGGGGAAGCTCATTCATTTGCGCGGGTTATATTCCCTCGTGCCGTTCTACGCGGTCGTCCTGGGCGCGGTGATCTGGCTGCTGTCGCGTGGACCGGGGCGCCGTGTGTGGCAGACGGTTCTGGCCTGCATCCTGGCCGCCGGTCTGGTGGCCGGACAGCGAGCGTTTCCCATGACCGGCCCCTACGCTCCGGGGGTCCGGAGCTTCATCATGGCGACCTGGGAGCCGCCGCCGTAGAAGGTAGGCTCCTAGTATGTGACCCTGTCCACCAGGGTGGCGTAGATGGCAAACGGTCGGGTGGCGCCAGGTAGGGCGACCTGCTCGACCGGGATGGGAAGGCAGGATGGCGTGATGCCACACGCAGCGTGCAGACGCGCGTCGTCGAAACCGGCCGCGGCGGCATCAGCGCGGCCAGCGGCGTAGTACACGGCGCGCGGCCGCGCCCAGCACAAGGCGAACAGACACATGGGGCAGGGCTCACAGCTTGCGTACACGTCACATCCGTCCAGGCGGAACGAGCCGAGCGCTCGGCAGGCCAGGCGCACGGCCTCAATCTCCGCATGCGCGGTGGGGTCATTGCCCCTCACTACGCGATTGCACGCCGCTGCGACGACCCGGTCCTCCTTGACCACCACTGCACCAAATGGCCCGCCGAAACCGGCGCGCGCGCCACGCACGGCCTCGTCCAGCGCCAGGACCAGATAGCGCTGCTTGTCCAAGAGAGAGGGAGGGGTCACGGTTGTGCTGGTCACGCTAGCACGGCTTGCTCGGGGCTTCGTCCATCGTATTGACGAAGCTCTTGCTCTGCTGCTCCGCGAGCTACAGCGACTACGGTTAGATCACGGCCGCGCGATGTCCAGCGATCGCGACTGGCATGACACCGTGATCAGACGTTCTTCCCGCCAGCCGCGCGCCGACGGGCCGATTCCAGCGTGTTGGCCAGCAGCATCGCGATGGTCATGGGGCCCACCCCACCTGGAACTGGCGTGATGGCGCCGGCGCGCTCAGCCGCAGCGGCAAATTCCACGTCGCCCACCAGCTTGCCACTCGGCAAGCGATTCATCCCCACGTCGATCACGGTGGCACCGGGCTTGATCCAAGCGCCACGAATCATCTCGGCCTTGCCAATGGCCGCCACCAGGATGTCCGCCGTCCCGATCACGCCGGGCAAGTCCTTGGTCTTGGAATGGCAAATGGTCACCGTGGCGTCAGCCGCAGTCAGCAACACCGCGACGGGCTTGCCCACGATATTCGAGCGGCCCACCACCACCGCGCTGGCACCGCGCACGGGCGTTCCCGCCTCCTCGATCAGTTTCATGATCCCGTAGGGTGTGCAGGCGATGAAACGGGGCTCGCCGATGAGCAAACGGCCCAGGTTCTCGGGGTGGAAACCGTCGACGTCCTTGGCCGGATCGATGGACAGCAGGATGCGCTTGCTGTCGATGTGGGGCGGCAACGGTACTTGCACGAGCACCCCGTCCACTGTGCGGTCGGCACACAGCGTCCGCACCAAGTCGAGGAGTTGGGCCTCCAAGGTAGTGGCGGGCAGGTGGTGGTCGAGGCAGCGATACCCAGCCTCAGCCAACGCCTTGGTCTTGTTGCGCACGTA
>PMJE01000240.1 GCA_003157315.1 Myxococcales bacterium
CGGGGGCGGCGCCACCAGCGACCACGCCGGCTTTGCCGCTGCCGTCTACCTGCGCGGGATAGCGTACGCCACCTGCCCCACCACCCTTCTGGCCATGGTGGACGCTTCGGTGGGCGGGAAGACCGGGGTGGATATTGCCGCCGGCAAGAACCTGGTCGGCGCCTTTCACCAGCCGCGGGTGGTGATGGCCGATCTGGGGTTCCTCGATTCGTTGCCGGCGCGCGAATTCGCCGCCGGGATGGCCGAGGTGGTCAAGGCCGGGCTCATCGCCGATGCAGCCATGCTCGATACGTTGGAGGCGCAGGCGGGCACGGCCATGCCGGCGGCTGTGCTGGCCAAGCTCATCGAGGCTGCGGTGCGGGTCAAGGTGGAGGTGGTTGTCGCTGACGAGCGCGAGAGCGGCCGGCGCGCGATTCTCAACTTCGGCCACACGGTTGGTCACGCGATAGAGGCCGCGTCCGGTTTCCAGCTTCTGCACGGCGAGGCGGTGTCGCTCGGGATGATCGCTGCGCTGGCCTTGGGCACCGCTCGCAGCGTGACCGAGCCCGGGTTGCTGGCGCGCATGACAGCGCTGCTGGCGCGCCTCGGGCTGCCGGTGGACGTGAAACACCGGCTTGCCACGGAGGTGCTCGACCGCATCGGAGTCGACAAGAAGCGCGTGTCGGGCGCGGTTCGCTTCGTCTTGGTTCCGCATCCAGGCCAGGCCGTGATCGAAGAGATCAGCCTGGAGGAGATCAAGCGACAGCTACTTTCTGCGGTGTAGATCGGAACTGGCTAGCTGTTTCACACAGAGCGCGCAGAGAACGGAGAGGTCGGAGGGGAAGAGAGGTTTGGGCTGGCCATGCCCATATCTGCTGCAGCATTGTAGGGAAAGTAGGCGCCCAGCCCACATGTAGTATAATGGACTTATGACGCTATGCGGTTACACACGGGTCATTTTCATCGGGCTTTCGCTTGTGGCGGCCTCTGCCTGCGCCTCGACCACGACCGAAACCTGGCAAGTCCGGCCACCGGTTGTGCGTGCGTCGTCGAGTGGTCCGCCGCCAGGGCTTTTTGGCCGCAGACGGCGGGCGGGGTCAGACCACTCGAACACCGCAGTGGGCGTGGTGGAGCGGTCGCTGCACGAGCGCGGGATCCGTTTTGGCACCGACGGTACCTCCGGCTCTCTCTATCAGTTCCTGCATGCTCAGTATCCCGAGGTCGCGGCCAGCGAGGCGCGGCCCGGCGACGTGCTTTTCTTCGACATGGGCGATGGCGCTGGCTGTGGCGGTCACACGGGCTTGGTCGACCTGGTCGACGGCAGTGGACGTCTCGTGTTTCGCGAGTGGCGCGACGGGAGCTCCCGCCGCAGCTACCTTCATCCTGGCAAGCCGCGCACCCGGCGTGAGGGCGCGATCATTCTGAACACCTTCCTACGCACAAAGCTGCCTGACGATCCGCAGTCTACCCACTACTTCGCCGGTGAACTGCTGTGTGGGGTGGTGCGGCCGCAATCGTAAAAAACTTGCCCAACTTTTCGGTCGGCGTTATCCAACTAGCATGAGCGTCGAGGTAGAGCGAGCCACTGTCAAGTGCAATGCCTGTGGGGCACTAGTCACCGAACTGCGTCGGGGGCGGTGCTGGGCTTGCTACATGAAATGGGCCGAGATGCGGCCGGTGCCTCGGGGTGCTAGCTGCGCCCTGTGCACCGATCGCCGGCGCGAAAACCTGCGCCTGGTCGAGCTTTGCGGGCGCTCGGTTTCTCTCTGTCACCTGTGCGCCGCGCGTCTGCACAAGATGGCCGATGTCCCGCTAACCCTGGAGGAGTTGCGTTCCGCGCTTCGTCGCGACCGGCGCGAGTCCGAGCGTCGCGAGGGAGGTCGTGATCGGCGCGTATTCCCGCGGGAGAGGCGGGTTGGCGATCGGCGTTCTCCGCCACGGGATTCGGCACGCGATGCGAGCGGCGCCAGCGCGAGGTTGCCCGATTTTAACGACCTGGAAATCGTGGTCGGGGACGACGACATCGAGGAAATCGAACAGACCCTGGTGCGCGAAAACCCCATCAAATAGGGACTATCGCCCGGGCAGTTCGATCTTCCATTCGCGGCCTTCGCGCACCAGCCACATGGCGTGTCGATCGCCGGACGACGAGTAGACCTCGACCTCGGCGCTGTCCCGGTCGCGGCGCAGAACGCGCGTCCCGGCCGGCTCCCAGGCCGGCGGCGCCCAGCCCACCGACAGAAAGTCCTCGGGCTTCATCATCATGCGGCCGCTCAGACGCCGACTGGCGCTCTGCAAGGCTTCGATGCGCGCCCTAGTGGCAGGCCCCAGGCGCTGCAGCACGCTGCCGCGATCGCCAATACGAGCTGCGGTGATGAACAGCCGCACGGCTCCCTCGGGGTTCTCGGGTCCATCGCCCCCAGAACAGCCGGCGAGCAGCAAGAACACGACCCATGGAGCGGCTCGCACCGTCAAGGCGTTTCAGTCCTTGGGGCCCGCTATGCCCAGGCGCTGGCGCACGCGCACCATGGTGTCCGCGGCCACCGCGCGCGCTTTTCGCGCCCCTTCTGCCAAGATGGTGTCAACTGTCTCGGGCCTGGCAAGAAGTTCGTCGCGTCGGGCGCGGATTCGATTCATGTCCGCCTTGATTCCCTCGAACAGCCCCTTCTTGCAGTCGATGCAGCCTATGCCGGCGGTGGTGCATCCCACGCGCACCTCGGCCTGTCGTTCGGCGGACGAGAAGAACTTGTGCAAGGTAAAGATGTTGCACTTGTCGGGGTCGCCGGGATCCGTGCGCCGCACGCGCGCGGGGTCAGTCGCGGCCGTGCGCAACTTGTTCCAAGCTGCCTCGTCGTCCTCGCGCAGGGAAATCGTGTTGCCCAGACTCTTCGACATCTTGGCCTGACCGTCCAGGCCCAGGATCTTGGGCGTGGAAGAGAACAACGCCTCGGGCTCGGCGAAGGTTTGGCCAAAACGCGCGTTCCATTTGCGCACGATCTCTCGCGCCAGCTCCAGGTGTTGGCGTTGGTCCTCGCCCACCGGCACGCGCGTGGCCCCATAGATGATGATGTCCGCGGCCTGCAGGACAGGGTAGGTGAAGATTCCGGCGTTGATGTTGTCCGGGTTCTTCTCAGACTTTTCCTTGAACTGGGTCATGCGCCCGAGCTCGCCATGAGGCGTGACCGCGGAAAGCGCCCAGGCCAATTCCGTGTGCTCGGGAACGGCAGACTGCACGAAGAGAGTCGACCGCGCAGGATCGATGCCACAGGCCAGAAGATCCGCGGCCATATCGCGCACGCGACGCTGCATCTCAGCGGGTTCGAATGGCTGGGTGATGGCATGGTAGTCCACTACGCAAAAGAAGCAGCGGTATTTGTCCTGCAGCGCGACCCAGTTGCGCACTGCCCCCAGATAGTTTCCAAGGTGCAGTTCGCCTGAGGGTTGGATGCCGGAGAATATGGTTTCGCGCGGGGTCGAGGGGCCCATGCTTCACGCCGGTTGTAGTCGGCGTCGCACTGACGGTCAAGGGCCAGCGCTGTCGCGGCGGTTGCACCCGGGTGAATACGGGACTACCCTGACAGGTCCTATATGAGGAGGACAGCATGAAGCGCGTCGCACCCTGGTTGCCTATTCTCGCCGGGCTAGTTTGGGCCGGCTGCTACCCCGCCACCGTGGGCGTAACCGTTCCGGTGGGGCCAGCTTACGTGGAACCGCCCCCGCCGCCGCAGCCCGCTCCGCCTCCTCCTGCGATGGTGGAAGAGCAGGTGTACGTGGCCAACCAGCCGCCCCCGCTGATGGCGGAGTATCCACCGCCTGCACCTGGTCCGGGCTACACCTGGGTCGCGGGCTACTGGGACTGGACCGGCTCGGATTGGTTCTGGGTTGGTGGCTCTTGGGCACCGGTGCGTCCCGGCTACTTCTACGTGGGGCCCCGCTACGTGATGGTCGGCGGGCGTCCGGTCTACGAGCGTGGCTACTGGCATGACCATGAGGGTCGCCGCGACTACTACTACGGGCGACCCGCCCCTGGGTATCGCGGGTCCCCGCCGCCAGGTCGACAGTGGGGTGGTCCACCGCCAGGACCTGGTCATCACCCTGAGGCCATGCATGGCGGTCCAGCAATGCAACCTGTTCATCACCCTGAGCCCGCGCCAATGGCGCCCCATCCCGGCTGGCAAGGCAACCGTCCTGGCACGTCGTCAACCGCCGCTGCGGTAGCGCCTGCGGTACAAGGTAATCGTCCTGGCACGTCGTCAACCGCCGCTGCGGTAGCGCCTGCGGCGCATGCTCCAGGCGCGTCACCACCCGGGCAGTCTGGGGTTTTTCACCCGCACGGATCGACCGGGGCCCCGGCTTCTCCTTCCGCCCCGATGCACTCTTCACCCGCACCCGCCCAGACGCACATGCAACCCGCGGCCAGCCCGCGTCCTGCGCCTGCGGCTGCCGCGCCCGCGGCTCGTCGCAAGAAGTGAGGTAGCGCGGCTACAACACGTACTGTGACAGATCCTCGTCTTTGAGGATCCCTTGCAGACGTTCGCGCACGTAGGCNNTCGTCGAGCAGGCGCTCCATCACGGTGTGCAGGCGGCGCGCACCTATGTTTTCCATGCGGGCGTTGACCTCGGCGGCAATACGCGCAATCTCGGCGATTGCGTCGGCCTGGATGTCGAGATGGATTTTTTCGGTCTGCAGCAGCGCCGTGTACTGCTTGGTCAGGGCGTTCTCCGGCTCGGTCAGAATGCGCACGAAGTCCGCGTCGGTCAGCGAGTCCAGTTC
>PMJE01000239.1 GCA_003157315.1 Myxococcales bacterium
ACCGCGTGCGCGACGGCATTCTCCAACTCGCGCACGTTCCCCGGCCACTCGTAGGTCGCCAGCCTCTCCAGAGCCTCGTCGGAGAAGCCCTCCAAGGTCTTGCCGTCCTCGTTGCCGTACTTGCGCAAGAAGTGCATCGCAAGCGCCAGGATGTCCGACGGCCGTTCGCGCAAAGGCGGCAACTCGATGTTGACCACGTTAAGTTGATAGAAGAGATCCTCGCGGAAATTGCCGCGCGCTACCTCCTCGCGCAGGTTGTGGTTGCTGGCCGCGATCAAGCGCACGTCGACATGGAGAGTTTCTTCGCCTCCCATGCGCTCGAAGGCATGCTCTTGCAGAAAACGCATGAGCCTCACCTGCAAGGCGGGCGGAATGGCGGAGATCTCGTCGAGGAACAGGGTGCCGCCGGCCGCCTGTTGCAGCCGCCCCTCGCGGCGGCCCGGGTTTCCGGGCAAAGCGTCGCTCTCATGACCGAATAGCTCGCTTTCCAGCAGAGGTTCGGCCAAGGCCGCGCAATGCAGTTTGAGAAACGGCTCCTTGGCGCGCGGGCTGTGCTCATGAATCGTGGCGGCAAGGAGTTCCTTGCCGGTTCCTGGCTCGCCGGTGACCAGCACGCTGGCCTTGGACGCTGCCACCTGGGGCAGCAGCTTGAGCACGTTCTGCATGGCGGGTGAGCTTCCCACCAGATTGGCGAAGCTGTAGCGCTCAGCCAAACGGGCCCGCAGCAGCCCGGCTTCGCGGCGAAGTCGCAAGCGGTCCATTTCGCGCGCCACCACCACGGAAAGCACCGTGAGATCGAGCGGCTTGGTCAGGTAGTCGGCCGCGCCCTCTTTGAGTGCTGTGACCGCCGTCTCCACGTCGGCAAATGCC
Organism: Myxococcales bacterium; assembly: GCA_003157315.1. Next base: position 871 of record PMJE01000239.1, read on the forward strand.
GTGGTTACAATGACCGCCAGATCATTGCCGCCGCCATGGATTTTGCGCAGGAGTTCCAGCCCGTCCATGCCTGGCATCTTCAGATCGGTAAGCACCAGGTCCGGGGCGAAGGCGGCCAATTTGCCCAACCCCTTGAATGCGTCTGCTGCGGTTTCGACCACGTAGCCGGTCTCCCGCAGGGCTTCGGCCAGCGCTGCCCGCGAGTCCGCGTCGTCATCAACTACCAGAACTCTGCCCTTCATGTGGTGAAACGGATGCAACACTCGCGCCAGTGTCTTGCGCAAACGCGACTGGTCGAAACAGGAACAGGGCTTGCATCGCTTCCCAAGCATGACTGGCGGTTTGTGGGACTTGATCTCGACCCAGGGGATGCGAAGCGGCGCTGACTCGGAACAAGTCACGCGCACCGAGATGCACCAGCGCGCAGCGGCACCAGCAGCAAGCGACACCGGCCCGGCCAACAGCAACGCCGCGCCAGCCTCGGTGCTTACCCGAGAGGCGGCAAAGCGGTTCGAGTACATGAGTCAGGTTGGTGCTGGTGGCATGGGGGCGGTCCACTGTGTTCGCGACAAGAACCTGCTGCGCGAGGTGGCCCTCAAGGTTCTTGCCCCGTCGCTGGCCGCCGACCCGAAATACGTAAGGCGCTTCCTCGCCGAGGCGCAGATCCAGGCGCAGCTCGATCATCCCAACATCGCACCGGTGCACGACCTGACCCTGGATCACGCGGGAACCAACTACTTCACCATGCGCCTGGTCCGTGGCCGGTCCTTGGGCGACTGGATCGCGGCCGCACGCGATTCGCCGACACCGTCGGAAACCCTGCACGAGATGCTGGGAGCCTTTCTCAAGGTCTGCGACGCGGTCGCCTTTGCTCACAGCCGCGGCGTGCTCCACCTGGACATAAAGCCCGAGAACATCATCATGGAGGACTTTGGCACCGTGTATTTGATGGACTGGGGCCTGTCGCGACTGAGCGCGCGCGATCCTGAACGGGACGATGCCGTGATCCTCTCGACCGAGGCCGCGGGCGGCGTGGTCTCGGGCGTGGTGGGATCACCTTCGTACATGTCGCCAGAGCAGGCTATCGGCGCCGAGGGCCTGGTCAGTGAGCGCACCGATGTCTTCGGCCTGGGCGCGGTGCTGTACGCGATCCTGGCGGGACGGCCGCTCTATCTGGCTGACTCGATCGACGACGTGCTGGAACAGGCACGCGGGGGCCAGATTCCTCCTCTGCCCGATGCGTCCTGGGGCGTGCCGTTGCCTGCGCGCATCTTCCAGATCACGCGCAAGGCATTGGCGGTTGATCCGCAGGATCGCTACCAGAGCGCGCTCGAGCTAAAGCGCGAGGTCGAGATGTTCTTGCAGGGGGGAATCCCGTTTCCCACGGAAACCTTTGCGGCCGGGGAGCGCATCGTGACCGAGGGCGAGGTGGGAGACACCGCCTTTGTCATCGTGCGGGGAACCTGCGTTGCGTACACGACGAGAGACGGAAAGCACAGTGCCGTGCGCCAACTGGGGACTGGCTCGGTTTTTGGCGAAGAAACCGTCTTTCGGCCGGGCCTGCGCAGCGCCACGGTGGAGGCAGTTACCGATGTCTCGGTGCGTCTTGTGACGAGCAAGATGCTCAACGAGGGGCTGGGCCGAGACTCGTGGTTTGGGGCTTTCGTGGTGGCCCTGGCCGACCGGCTTGCGCGGGCGGAAGCGGCCGAGCCGCGTTCCAGATCCGGACGGACAAGCCGCGCCAGCCGAAAGTAGATAGGGCTGGGAACTTTCAAACCCAGTGGACTTCCTGCCGCGTCCTGATATCGTTCCGCCTCGTCCTTTTCACGTCGTTTCCGTTCTGCCACGGTCTTCCATCTGGTGAGCCAGGGCGTTCCGGCTAGCGAAGCGCATAGGGACAACGGCCCGCTTTTCGGGCAAGCGCGTGGACCGCGGAACCGTCCACTGACAGAAGAACGAGGAGAGAACGACATGGCGAAAAGGCTGTACGTGGGCAACCTGGCCTACAGCGTAACCGAAGCGGATCTGCGCGAAGTCTTCACTGAGACTGGCACTGTCGCAGACGTGAAGGTTGTGCTCGACCGCGAGAGCGGGAGGCCACGCGGCTTTGCATTTGTCGAGATGTCGAGCGACGAGGAAGCCGCCAAGGCCATGGGGACGTTGAATGGTCGCGAGATCCAGGGGCGCGCGATCAGCGTCAGTGAAGCACGTGAGCGTGGTGCTGGCGGCGGCGGCGGCGGTGGTGGTGGCGGCGGACGCGGCCATGGCCGCGGGGGCTTCGGCGGCGGTGGCGGCGGACGCGAGCGCTCAGGCGGTCGCTGGTAGGCTGCAAGGCTCGCTAGTCTGAGCCCCGCTCTCGCCGGTGCGGAAAAGCGCCGGCAAGACAGGGTGGGATCTGTCCTGAGGTTTGGGGAACAGAGTCTTTACCCCTCTTCTTCCTCGTCTTTCGCATTTCGCGTGGTACTGTGACCGCGTCCTTTCCACGTCGTCTTCCCTCCCCGCCCGGGCCGGTGGCCTTCTGGTCAGTTCCCAGGGCAGTCAAGGCAGCCGAAGCGCTCAGGACTGAACGGGAGGAACACATATGGCACGTGTAACGGTCGAAGACTGCATTCAAGCAGTTGGCAATCACTTCGCACTGGCTGTGCTGGGCGCCCAGCGCGCCCGCGCCCTGGCCAAGGGGGCGATTCCCCTGGTCCAGTGCGACAACAATCCCGGTGTCACCGCCTTGCGCGAGATTGCCGCGGGCAAGGTATCCTTTCACGAGTCGCTGGACGAGGTCCTGCACGCGCACTCGGAGGGGGTAAAGGCTCTTGACGGATCCCGCAAGCGGAGGCGGGCAGGCAGCATGGAGCCCGCTCTCGCACCGGCTGCGCGGAAATAATCGCCATCCGGGCTACGGCCCATCAGCTGACAATTGTCCATGGCTGCAACGATACTAATGGCATTTGCCCTGGTATTGGGCTATGCAGAGTCGGTCGGCTCGCTTGAACACCGGGCTGTGCGCTGGGATTTGACCCGCGCAAACACAAACAAGGAGCCGCGATATGGGCAAGAGACTGTACGTTGGGAATTTGTCTTTCTCGATCACCGAGGCTGATCTCCGCGAAGCATTCAAGGCGGAAGGTCACGATGTGGCCGAGGTAAAGTTGGTTACGGATCGGGAAACCGGGAGGCCGCGTGGCTTCGCCTTCGTGGAAATGGCCACCGACGAAGGGGCTGCCCACGCTATCGGCAGCCTCAACGGCCGTGACCTGCAGGGTCGAACCATNNCGGCGGTGGCGGCGGCGGTCGCTGGTAGGCGCCTCGTAGCACTCAGATTGAGAAGGCTATTCCGCGCTGAGCGTGGAGTAGCCTTTTTTTTCGCTGCGCAGTTCGGCGCGTGGTTGCGGTAGCTTGAGCGACCGGCGCGGCAGCGGCTCACGTGGGCGGCAGGCGCCCACGGTGCTGGTTACCCATTTCTCACAGAGGCACCGAGGGCACAGAGATCGGAGGAGAAGGAGGATCTAAACGGCGCTGCACCCATCCCTTTCCTTTCTCCTCCGCCGCTGCGGCCTCTGTTGTGGACTAGGTAACTTCGATCCACGGTCCATGGATGCTGGCTAGCTACGCCGCCGCCTGGCGCTTGCTATCGCGCTCGGCGCGCACCTGCTCGATGGCGAGCTGAAGCCGCGGCACTACGTCTTCGGCGGTGTAGCGGATCATGTGCTCGCCTGAAACCGCCAGCGAGAAGGCGCGGGCCAGGCGCCTCGGGGTTCGCCAGATCGCGCGTCCGAGGAAGCGCCAGTAGGTGCGGCGGTAGCGACCCAGCACGCCCTGTTGGAGCATCGAGAAGAGCACGCAGCGCAAGGCATAGTGCCAGGGCAGGCTGAAGTGGGAGTCGCTGCGCGGCCGCAGTTCCAGCACACGGTTCACCCGCTCGAAGTATGCGGCCGGGGCGTAGACCGCGGCGAGCAAGCGGCGATACGAATCGAGCAGTTCCACTTCGTCCATTTTGGTGCGGAAATTGGCGCGCCCAAAGGTTTCGCCACTCGAGCGTTCCAGCATGCGGCCTTCGCGAATCAGGCGCCGCTCCAACTGGGTTCCGGGCAGCGCTCCCAGGATGCCCACCATGGCCTGCGGGATGCACGACTTCTCTATCCATTCGCGTTGGCGTTCGATGGCAGCCGCGTCGTCCGAATCGAAGCCCACGATGAAACCGGCCGACACGTCGAGCCCGCCGCGAATCAGTTTGTTAACCGCCTCGTGCAGGTCGATAGCGAGATTTTGCGCCTTGTGGGTTTCGCGCAGGGCCTCGGTCGACGGGGTCTCGATGCCCACGAAAACCGAATCGAAGCCCGCGCGCACCATGGCCTTTATCAGCTCGTCCGAGGCGGCCAGGTTGATGCTGGCCTCGGAGTAGAACTGGAATGGGAAGTGGTGCTGCTCCATCCACTCTTGCAGGACGGTCAGCAGGCGCAGGGTTTCCACCTTGTTGCCCACCAGGTTGTCGTCGGAAAGGAACACGGTTCCACGAAACCCGGTGGCCAGCAGCGCATCGAGCTCGCCGCACAACTGCTGCGGAGTCTTGGTGCGCGGGTGGCGGCCGAACACCTCGATGATGTCGCAGAACTCGCAGTTGAAGGGACAACCCCGACTCCACTGCACGGACAGCGAGTGGTAGGCCTTGACGTCGAGGAGATCGTAGCGTGGTGGGGGCAGGGTATGAAGTTCGGGGCGGCGGGGCGCGGCCANNAGCAGCGAGTCGCGCTGGACCAGCATCCCGGACAAGAAAACCGCGTCCGCCCAGTGCAGTTCATCCGGCGCCAGCGCCTGCACGTTCAGGTCGCAGAGGCGGACCTCCCAGTCCTTGGGCAGCAGCGCGGCCACCGTGAGCAGCCCCAGCGGGGGCAGCAGCGACCGCTTGCCCATCAGCCGAAGTGAGTCCTCGTGTCCCCAGTAGGTGCGGGGAAAGGCAGGGTAGAGGCACAAGATTTTCATCAATCCTTAACTACCGTTTCCGTCGAATAATTGCTGTCACGACACGGTCACATCTTGACGCGATAAAGTCCCCATGGGCGGTCCAGCACGGGTCGCTGACACAAATGTGACCGGGTCCTTGCCAGCCGATGACAAAGCCTCAGTTTTTGGGAGCAGCAAAGCCAGCATTCTGACAAAATGGCCGGCGTGAAGATTCGGTCACCGACCATCATCTTCCTGCAGCGCGCCCGCATGGTCTTCATGCTGACCGCGCTGATCCCGACGGTGTTCATCACGGTTATCGGGATCGTGCTGCTGGCCACTGGCGGATCGAAGTCGGCAGCCGTGGTGGGAGGGATTCTGGTCCTTTGCTTCTGCGGGACAGCCTTGGCTGGCTACGTGCTTGGAACCATCCTGGTGAGTCGGGGGGCTAGTCTTGCGGCTGTGCAGAACGAGTTTCTTTCCTCGGTCTCGCACGAGTTGCGCACGCCCTTGACTTCGATCCGTCTCTTCATCGATACCTTGCGCGAGGATCGGGTCCACGATCCGGCCGAGAAGCAGCGCTGCCTGACCGTGATTCATCAAGAGTTGGCGCGCCTCGATGGATTGGTGGCAAAGCTTCTGACCATTTCCCGGATCGAATCCCGCCACGCCGCCTTTGATCGTCGACCGGTTGCCGTGGCCGACATCGTCAACGAGGCGCTGGTCGCCTTCGAAACCATTCGCTTCGGCACCGAGGTCGATCTCAGGGTGAGCCTGGAGCCGGGGTTGATGGTGAACGGGGATCAGTCCGCGCTGGCCCAGGCCCTGGCCAATTTGCTCGGGAACGCCTGGAAATACACACCACCGCAAGGCAAGCGCATCGAGCTTTCAGTCACCGGCGATGCGACCGAGGTGTCCATCGTGGTCGCTGACAACGGTGTGGGAATTCCGGGCTCCGAGCAAAAAGCCATCTTCGACAAGTTCCGGCGTGGGTCAGCCGCGATCAACGGCGGTAGCACGGGCACCGGGTTGGGGCTGGCCGTGGTGCGGGCCATCGTCACGGCCCATCGAGGCACGATCGACGTGCGCTCGGAAGAAAATCGCGGGGCGCGGTTTCGCATCTTGCTGCCGCGGCAGCAAGTGGAGGCGGCATGAGTGGCGCCGGCGACGAAGCGCTGGGCCAACTGGTGACCATCGTCGAAGACGATGCGGCCATCGCGGAAGGCCTGGGGCTGAACCTGCGCCTGCAGGGCTACCGTACCGAAGCGGTTGGCGACGGCGAGACGGCGCGCACTCGCATCGAGGAGCGCCGGCCAGATCTGGTCTTGCTCGACATCTCGCTGCCCAAGCAGAGTGGCATTTGGGTTCTCGAACGACTGCGCGAAGCCGGCAACTACGTGCCGGTGATCGTGCTGTCCGCGCGCCAGGACGAATTCGACAAAGTGTCCGCCTTGCGTCTGGGCGCGGACGACTATGTGACCAAACCATTTGCGCTGGCCGAACTGCTGGCTCGGGTCGCGGCCGTGCTCCGGCGCGCGCGGCTGCACCTGCCGCCGCAGGGCGCGCCGGCTGACTCGCCGGTGGGCGAGAGCAAGCGGCCGCGGCCAGACATCCGATTTGCCGACGTGGTGATCAACCTCGACACGCGCACGGTGGTGCGCGCCGGCCGTCCGATCAAGCTCACCCATCGGGAGTTTGAGCTGCTCACCTTCTTGGGCCGAAGTGGCGGCCGGGTTTTCTCGCGCGAGGAACTGGTGCGCCAGGTGTGGGGTCTCGAGCATCCTGGTCAGGCGCGCACGGTGGACAACTTCATCGCCCAGTTGCGCGCCAAGCTGGAGCAAGATCCCGAGCAACCGAGACACCTGCTGACCATTCGGGGCAGCGGCTATCGGTTTGTGGCGGAGTGAATGCTACTCTCTAGCCAGCTTGCCACCTGTCGTTCGTGAAGATGTTCCCCTGGCGCCGCTGACCACTTTCGAGCTGGGCGGGCCGGCGCGTTTCTTTTGCCAGATGGCGAGCAGCGAGGACGCGGTCTGGGCGCTGCGCTGGGCAGCCGATCACGACCTGCCGGTGTTTGTGCTGGGCGGTGGATCGAATCTGCTGGTGAGCGATGCGGGTTTCCCCGGGTTGGTCGTGCAACTGACTGCGCGAGGAACCGAGTTTCGCAGCGACGGCGACCGTGTCGTGCTGGAAGCGCAGGCCGGGCAGCCATGGGATGACGCGGTAGCCGCGGCGGTGGCGCGCGATCTGGCGGGAATCGAATGTCTGTCGGGGATCCCGGGCACGGTGGGCGCCACGCCGATCCAGAATGTCGGCGCCTATGGCCAGGAGGTGGCGGATACGCTTCGCTCAGCGCGGGTGCTCGATCGGCGCACCCTGCAGGTGCGCGAGCTGGCCGCGGCCGAGTGCGGCTTTTCGTATCGCAACAGCATCTTCAAGCGCGAACCAGGGGCAGCGATCGTGTTGTCGGCAAGCTTCCTGCTGCGGCCCGGCGGACAGCCGGCGATTGCCTACCGAGAATTGGCAGACGCGCTGGCGGGACGGGCACGGCTTTCGCTGTCAGAGGTGCGCGAGGCGGTGCTCGATCTGCGGCGCAAAAAATCCATGGTGTACGCGGCCAACGATCCCAACCGGCGCAGCGCTGGCTCGTTCTTCACCAACCCCATCGTCGATGCGGACCAGGCCGCCAAGCTCGTGGAGCAAGCGCTGGGCGAGAATCTTGTGCAGGCGCCAGATGAGGTGCCGCAGTATCGGTTGCCCGACGGGCGGGTGAAGCTGGCGGCTGGCTGGCTGGTGGAACGCGCGGGCATAGCGCGCGGCTTGCGCATGGGCTCGGTCGGCGTGTCGAGCCGGCACGCCCTGGCTTTGGTCCATCACGGTGGTGGCTGCACTGCCGATCTGATCCGCCTGGCGGTGCACGTGCGCGACACCGTGGCGCTGCGTTTTGGAATCACGCTGGCACCGGAGCCGGTGTTTCTGGGCGTCACCTGGCCGGCATCGCAGCCGAACGACTGACCGATCAAACCGTAACCCTGTCGCTACGGACAGTGGTAGGCTCTGCCGCCATGAAGCTCACCAGCACCCTGTTCCTTCGTTCCGCCGCCTGTGCGGCCCTTGTGGTTTTTTTCTTGGCAATCCCAGCGCGGCCCCAGGCGGCCCCGCCCGTGCCCGCAGCGGCGCCTGCGCCTGCGGCGGCGGGGAATTGCAAGACCTACGGTGGCGGCAAGTGCTGCAGCCCGGATGTCACGCTCCACCTGAGCAAAGCAGACGTCTACCAGGCTTGCGGCCAGTCTGACGCCACTTTCCTGGGCGAAGTCGGCTCGAAAGACACCTGCAAGTACGTCTTCAAGGTCGCCGGTGAAAACGAAGACAGCACCTTCGTGCAGGTCTACTCCCCGGTCGCCAGGGAAGTGCTGGACAAGCCCACTGATCCCTTCATGAGCTTCAAGAAGGTGGGCAAGGTCTGGGTCACCGACAAGGCGAAGTCGCCCAAGGCCCAGGCGCAGGTCACGGGCAGTACCGGCCTCTACATGGCGGGCCGCGGGTACTTCGTCAGTATCGCGGCCTCCACCAAGGTTTGCACTAAGAACCAGGCCATCCAGCTCTCCAAGTCCATCAAGTAGCTTCTTTCTCAGAATCGGACGAAGCCCATCGATGGCGCTGCTCGGGCTCGTTCTCTTCGTCGCCGGGCTCTGTCTGCTGCCGGTGCAGGAGACCGATCTTTTCTTCCGCCTGGCGAATGGCCAGGAGATCCTGCGCACGGGCCACGTGCCCGGCCGCAATCTGTTCTCGTTCACCTTTCCCGACCAGCCCTATCTGGACAGCGCTTGGTTGTTCGACCTGGCGATGGCAGGGCTCTATCAGCTGGGCGGTTTTCCTGCTGTGGTCTTGGGCAAGACCGCAATCGTGGTGGCGACCTTTGTCGGGGCCTATCTCCTGCTGCGCCGGCGCGGCGCGGGACCCATGGGCACGGCGCTGGTGCTCGCGGCTGCCGCATTCTGCATGCGCGAGCGTCTGGTTGAACGTCCCCATGTGGTGTCTCTGCTGGGCGAGGTGGTGGTTTTGGCCTTGCTGCCTGCTTTGCAGAACGGTCGGCGCAGAGCCTGGTTGCTCGTGCCGGTGGTCGCTCTGTGGGCCAATCTGCACGCGGGCGCATTTGTTGGCCCTTTGCTGATCGCGCTGGCTGGATTGGGCGTGCTTGGCGAAGGAATCATGACCCCGTCGCCCGCCGCGCGACGGGCGGTTTTCAACCATGCGCTCGCTGCCGTACTCTGCGCAGCGGCGCTGATGGCCACGCCGGTCGGGCCGGGCATCTTTCGCTACCTCAGCTTCCACGCCGATATCTTTGCCATCCATCCGGTCGACGAGTTCCGACCTTTGGCCTGGCATTCGGACGCCACTCTCGTGATCTACATATGTGCCTTGGCGCTCGGCCTCGGCTTTGGCGCAGTCCTGCGGGTGCGCCCGCGCGCGCGCGACCTTCTGCCCATGCTCGGTTTGGCTGTTCTGGCCGGCAGCCATGTGCGGTTCGGGGCCGACTTCGCGCTGGTGGCGGCCATTTTGGCCACGCCCATCTTGACCGCGGTCGGCGCGCGCTGGTCTGCGCGGATCGCGCCGGCATACGGCGCTCAGTTCGAGCGCGCCACCGGCGCCCTGCTCGCGCTGCTTGCACTTGTGCCCCGGGTGGCGGACGTCGAGCGGCACGGCCGCTTTCTCGACATCGAGCTGGACCGCACGAATTTGCCCTTGGCTGCGCTGCGCTTCGTCGACCAGCACGGCCTGCGCGAACGCATGTACAACGACTTCGAGACCGGCGCCTTTCTNNCTACCCGCGCGAGTTTCATCAGCTGCTTGGCCGCAGTGAAATGACCCGCGTCGAATGGACCCGTACCATGGACCAATTCGGGGTCACCTCGGCCCTGCTGGACTACGCTGGCGTCAATCGCCGCGTGGCGTGGTGGGATCCCGCAGACTGGGCCTTGGTTTTTCGCGCGCAAGACACCCGTGTGTTCGCGCGCCGGCTCCCGGCCGTGCGCGATCTCATTGCCCGCTACGAAATTCCGGCCAGCTTCACCTTCACCGCCGACGAGGGTAGCGCGACGATTCCGCTGACCGAGCCTCCTGCTGACTCACCCGTGCCGCTCTGCGAATGGCAGCTTCGCCTGGGCGATCTCTTCTTCGATCTCGATCGCGGCCACAATCAGCGTGCACTCGATGCCTACCGACGGGCGCTGGACGCGCCGGCAGGTTGTCTTGCGCCTGAGCGGGAGGCAGCCACTTGCGCCTGGCTGGGCGCGATCGATCGGGCCGCGGGCCGAAGCGAGCAGGCGCTGGCGCTCTTCGATCGCAGCTTGGCCATCGCGCCTGACGACACCGCGGTACTGACCAACCGCGCGCTCGCGCTGGAAGCACTGGCACGGCCCGCAGAAGCCGCGCAAGTCTGGTCGCGCATTTCCGCGCTCGCCGCCGGCTCACCTCTCGGCGATCGCGCCCGCGACCGCGCGCGATCACTCACCCGTTAGCGCAGTCTTGCG
>PMJE01000261.1 GCA_003157315.1 Myxococcales bacterium
GACTTTGCGCCGGAATCTTCACGCCCTTCACGCCTCCCGCTTCGAGTATCGCGATGAACGCCTCGGTGAACAGCGGATCTCGATCGTGGATCATGTGCTTCGCGCTGCGAAGAAAACCATCAACTGGATCCGTCAAATTCCGAGCCACCTGGTTCATCCACGCTTCGCCTGGGTCAACGGCAATCCCGGCGATATCGACGGCGCGACTCTTGAGCTCGATGACGAAGAACACCATGTACCGAATCGTGCCGAATGGACCCAAGGCCTCCACGCTGAAGAAATCGCAGGCGTAGAGGGTGTTCCAATGGCTCTTCATGAACTGCTTCCAGGTCCGCTTCTTCTCGCGCTCCGGTGCCGGCTCGATCCCTTCTTCCAGCAGGATGTTGGCCACCGTCGTTCGTCCGATCTCGATCTTCAATCCGGTCCGAAGGGCGTCGCGTATTTTCGTATATCCCCAGCCCAGATTCGCCAGGGCCATAGCGATCACCAGCTTGCGGATGTCCTTCTTCTTCCGTGGTCGACCGACNNTGCGCCGCCATCTGGCGAAACCACCCCAAGAGCGTCCCAGGCTTCACGATCTGGCAGCACTTCTTCCGCTCTTCCGGGCTCAAAGCTTTGCCCGCGACGGCGAGGCGACGACGTTGGTCGGCTGTGAATACGATCCGATCGCTGCCCGTGACAGCCTTCAGCACGTCCTTGAGAACCCGGACCTCTTCCTGAGTGTAGTCCAGCTTGCGCTGCATTCTCTCGTTGATCGCGCACGCGATCATCGTGATGAGAAATTGGAGCGTTGCCGGAAGCATTGATGGCCACGCTGCCCGCTCAGACACGCAGATTCAAGCTGCGCATCTCCGCGATTTTGTGCAAGAATTCCAGCGATCTGTTTCTGGACACCAAGGGACATGACTGGAGCGGATCCTTGAAGACCGCGGGTCAGCGATCCCGACGAGTGACATTCTTGCCGGGATACTTGATTGCGTTGCACTTTCCCTGCGATGGCAGCCGCGCTCAGCGCGTCCGAAATCCCGCGCCAGCGAAAGATTATCTCCACACGAGATGGGCAACCGTAGGACAATGTTGGCGCGTTGCCTTGGAATCAGCAAATGACCATCGCTTCCATTGAGCCCAAACAACCATCTGATTTGCGCGCCTTGCCGAAGTCGCTCGAATGGATGCAGCGTCTTTGCCGTCAACTTCTGTCGTGGACGATCTGCACCGCATTGGCAGCCGGTGGCCTGGGGTTGCTCGCCGACGGGGTGCGGCTGGCCTGGGCACGCGCCCCCATGCGCATCGTGCTCGCGGGTGCGCTTTGTTCTTCCGCCTTGGCCATCCTGCTTTCGCTTCTCGCGGGTCCGGTCTTGGCTTTGCTGTCCGCCACAAGCGCGTGGCTCTTGCGTGGAGGCGTCCTGCGCAAGGCTTTGTCGCCCTTGCCGGTGGCGCTCTTGGCAGGGCTGACGTCCTTCACCATCACCCAGGTTCGGCATCACCAGGACGCCACGATGCGCAACCTTCTGATCGGCGCCACGACGATGGCGCTGTTGACCATCGCATTCGCTTGCGCGCGATCGGCCCCTCGCCTAGTGCGGTTGTTTGCCGTCGCCTTCGGGATTGCGGCCTTCCTGATTGATGCCCTGGTACCACGTTGGTACTACCGCGAGATTCACGACCTGCTTGGGGTTTTGACCGTGGCTGGGGGATTGGCGATCCTTTCGCCGCTCCGTCGGCGCTTGCTGCGCAAGTCACTGTCGCGACCGTTCGGGGTCGCCCTCATCCTCACCTTGGTGCTCGCGATCGCCGTGGTGAAGGTGGTCGATGTCGCGGCGCCGGGCTGGCGGGCACAGTCAGAGCGGCATGCCCTTTACGGCCCCGCCTTGGCGCGCGCTGGGCGTGCGCTGGTGGATTTCGACCGAGATGGATTTTCGCCGGTGTTCTGGGGCGGGGATTGCGATGACTTCGATGCGCACCGCAATCCACTCGCAGCCGATGGTCCGGGAAAAGGCGATGCGAACTGCAATGGTGTCGATCCGCCAGCCGCACCAACCGAGTCACAACGGGGCCTGCTCCCCGCGGCGGGAGACGCGAACCTGGATGCCCAAGCCATCGATCTCGTGGTGCTGGCCACCGTGGACGCCTTGCGCGCGGATTCGCTTGTGCCGTCGCTGATGCCCCATCTCCTGGCCGCCAGCGCGGGTGGCGTGTTTTTCGAACGAGCCTACTCAAGCGGGACGCGCACCTCGGTCACGCTGCCACTGGTGCAAACCGGAAGCCGCAAGGGCCTTTCCCTGGGCAAACGGCTTGCCAGTGCAGGCGTGGCGACCTCGATCGTTGTCGCCGATGCGAGCATGGAAGGTCTGAACGCCATCGCCCCTAGTTTCGAGCGGGTGGTGACACCGCCCAAAGGTCGTTGGCCGGGGACGGACGCGACCGATCGGGCGCTCCGCTTGATCGACGAGGTGGGATCCCGCCGACACTATTTGTGGGTTCACTATTACGACGCTCACACGCCGTATCCGGCGGCATCGAACCCTCCGTTTCCCGTGCCCGCGGGACGGCATTCCTCCTATGCCCGCTACGCCGCGGGCGTGGTAGCCGCGGACCTGGCTCTGGGCAAGCTTCTCGACGGACTTGTGCAACGAGGCCGGCTTGCCCGCGCGCTAGTCATCGTGGGCAGCGATCACGGCGAATCCTTCGGCGAGCATGGAATGCTCTTTCACGCGGCATCGGCCTACGAACCCGTCGTGCGAATTCCCCTGGTGCTTTTGGCACCTGGGATCGGACCCATCCGGTACCCGCACCTGGTTTGCCACGCCGACATTCTCCCGACCATTCTCGGCGCGTTTGGAATGGCAAAGAACGATGACGAAACCTACGGACGCAGCTGGCTGCGCCTAGGGACAGCTCCCAGCCTTCCCCTGCATGGGTTTGTCTTCATCCGCTCCGCCCAGGCGGCGAGCGGTGGCGATGTGATGTCCCCACTTCTGGCCATCGTGGATCATCGCTACAAGCTGATAAAGACCATCGAGGACAGTCTCGTGCAGCTTTTCGACGTTGTGGACGACCCCGGCGAACAGGTGGATCTGTTGCACCGTCTTCCCGCGGTGGCCCGTCGGTTGGAGCTGTCCCTGGAAACCTACCGCGACGTGATCGGCTATCCGGCCGACGAAGATCTGGCCGATCTCAAGACCTTCGGCGAGCGCCGGCTGGATCCCGACGGAAACGTGTTCTAGAAGACCTGGCGGAACCCGAATGACATGCGGCCGGGCCAGCCTGCGGGCNNGCCACCCAGACGCAGGAACGCCAATTTGAGCGCCATGCTGCGCGCTTCGATGTGGCCGATGAACTCGGCTCGGTGGCCGACGAACTCGCCCACCGGATAGCCGCGCAGGCCGTTGTCGCCGCCCACGGCGAAGTAGCGCTTGCGCGTATTTTCGTAGAGAAAGCCCACGTTGCCCGCGGCCACTACGCGGAAAACCCGCGCCAGTACGGGCGTGGCCAGGGTGGCGCGACCGTAGACGAGTTGATCGGTCACCTGGTCGCCCGTCACGCGAGCTTCCCACGAGCCGCCCACGCTCTGCAGGCCGCCCCACCAGTCTGTGGCAAAGTCGAACGAAGTTTGAAACAAGGTGAAGTCCTTGTCGGAGCCGAGCAGGGTGCTGGCCTGACCGGCCTTGAGCGAGAGCGAAGGCCCCAGGCGCGTGTCCTCACGAAAATCGAAGGTGTTGAGGTCGCGATAGGTCCGATAGCGGGGCGTGAACAGTTCGTAGCGCAGGAAGGGGTCCGCGGTGCGTTCCGAGAGAGGGAAGACCTCCTCTGCAAATTGCGTGCGCTCCGGCGTCGCGCAAGCGTAGGGGAAATCGGCCAAGAATGACGGCCGCGTGAGATTCATCTCGTAGCCCAGGCTGATGCGCTGAATGAGGGCAGGCCGTGGAAATGAGCGGGTGACGGCCGAGCTGAGCGCCATGGCGCGCAGCCGGTATTCCCAGGGAGCAGTTTCTGACGCCGACGACGCAGAAGCATCGCCAACCGGGACCGGCTCGAGGCTGGTTCCCGAGAATTGGCGGTAGACGCCGTCAAAGTGACTGAAGTCCGCGGTGGCGCCCCAACGGCGCGCCAGCGCCCAAAGCGGATATTCCAGGTGAAAGACCGACGAGGTGCCCTCGCGCGGACCGGCCGCGATCTCGCCGATCTGGCGCTTCCAGATCCAGTAGAAGGCCGCTTGCAGCTTGAGCCGCGTGCCCAGGATATTGGGATCGATGTAGTTGGGGCCAAAGTACATCTTGCCTTGGTCCATGGTGAACACAGCGGACAGGTTTTTGCGCCAACCGAAGAGGTTGTTCTCCGAGAGCGAGGCCGTGTAGTAGAGAAGGGAATTCTGCTGGGCTTCGTAGTCCTGGTTGAAGCGCAGGCTCCATACGTCGCGGGTTATGACAAGCAGATCGACCATTCCGGGCGTCGAGGACTTGACCGGCAAGACCGCCACGACGCTTGAAAGGGTGGGATCCTGCAGGTTGCGTGTGGTTTCCTCGACCAGGTCCTGATCGTAGCGGTCCCCGGCCTGCAGCAGCGACTCACGCCGGATGTGGTGCTCGCGCGTGGTGCGGTGGAAAATGTTGGCCCAAACCAGCGGGACGCGTTCGCGCGCCAGGAACACATCCAGGTTCACCACCTGGACCGTGCCGATAGTCTTGCCCTCTGGCGCGGGCTCGATGGTCAGACCACGCAAGGCGAGGGCGTCGTCCACCGCTTCCCGTTCCAGCTTGCCCAGGTCGGCATAGCCAGCCGCCGCGGCCGAAGCCGGCAGGAAGAAAAGCAAGCACAGCCAGGCGCCGCGCATGGGCTGTGATTGTACGCGTGAAACCACTCTCGCTGCTGGCCTCACATTTCGCACGCCGCACGTCGCCAAGCAAGATCAAACATTGCCTTGCCTGTGCGCGAGGAAAACGTGACAAACCGAGCACTTCAGGCGACCATCTTGCCGGCAGCCGGACAGCAAGCCGGCGCATCCACAACCAGCCAGATGTTGGCAAAAAATGGGAGGGATCACCCGATGAGAAAACTACAAGGAAAACTAGTTGCAGGCTTGGCAATGGGGGCGTTCTTCGGCGTGCTGGGCTCAGCTCACGCTCAGGCGCCAGCCTATGGCCAGGCCCCGGCGCCGGCCTATGGCCCGGCCCCAGCGCCGGCCTATGGCCCGGCCCCAGCGCCGGCCTATGGCCCGGCCCCAGCGCCAGCCTATGGCCAAGCCCCAGCGCCGGCCTATGGCCCGGCCCTGGCTCCGGTTCCTAGCCTGGCAGAGACGCCGCCACCGGTGACCGCACCCAAGGAACCAATCTCCGATGACATGTCCGGAGCAATAGGCGTTGGCGTGGGTGTCATCGCGGGAAATAATAGTCTCATCACGATCGCCCCGGCCGTGTCCCTTAGGTACTGGATCAATGACTCTCTTGCGCTGTCGGCAGGACTAGTACTCAGAATGGACGCGGTCAAGAATGCAGACACCAGCTGGCAGCTGTCTCCGAGCGCAATGATTCTCTTCTCGCCGAAAAAGGTGCTCTCAACCCGCCTGCTGATCGGCGTTGGATTGGGTGAAACCACCGTCAAGAATCCTCCGGCCGATGTGGCCGTTACTCTCAGTGTGCCGGTCTTCCTCGGGTTGGAACACTACTTTACCAGGTGGTTCGCCATGGGCGTCGCCATGCAGGATGACTTCCTCAAGTACACCAGTGGCACGGACTATGAGTTCACAGTCAGCTTCAACAGCACGAGCTACGTTGGTTCGCTTTTCTTCTACACCGACTAGCTCAGGCGTTGCCTGAGCACAGCTCTCGCAAAGCGGGATCCTCAGGGGTCCCGCTTTTCTTTATCCAGGCTGCGAATGTGAGTCTCCGTCGAGCGCATCCAGCACGGCCTGGCCGGCCTGAATCGTGGTTGCTGCCGGAATCCCTGGCGGTGACACGTCGGCGGTGAGCACGCCGCGATCGATGGCGCGGTAGACGGCGCTCTCGACCGCCGCAGCCTCTTTCTCCAGCCCGAGCGAGTAGCGCAGCAGCATGGCCACGCTCAAGATGGTGGCATAGGGATTGGCGATCCCGCGGCCCGCGATGTCGGGCGCGCTACCATGGATGGGCTCGTACAGGCCGCGCGGGCCGTCGCCCAGCGATGCCGAGGGCAAAAGCCCCATGGATCCAGCCAGCACCGAGGCTTCGTCA
The DNA here is from genome assembly GCA_003157315.1 of Myxococcales bacterium. The sequence continues at coordinate 6,210 of PMJE01000261.1, forward strand.
GTGAGGATGTCGCCGAACATGTTCTCGGTCACGATGACGTCGAAGCTCGCCGGCCGCCGCGCCAGATACATGGAGCAGGCATCGACCAGCACGTGTTCGAGCTGCAGGTCGGGGTATTCCTTGCGCACCAACTCCTCGGTTACCCGGCGCCACAGGCGCGAGCTTTCGAGAACGTTGGCCTTGTCCACCGAGGTGAGCTTCTTGCGTCGGCCGCGCGCCAGCTCGCACGCGCGCCGGACCACGCGGCGAACCTCGTCGCTGGTGTACACGCACAGATCGCTGGCGCGGTCGGGCTCCCGCTTTTTCTCGCCAAAGTAGATGCCGCCGATCAGTTCGCGCACCACCAGCAGATCTACGCCCTTCAGGATCTCGGGCCGTATCGGCGACGCGGCCACCAGCTTGGGGTGGATGGTGACCGGCCGCAGGTTGGCGTACAGGCCGAGAGCGCTCCGGATAGCAAAGAGACCCTGTTCAGGCCGCACGTCGGCCGAGGGATCGTCCCATTTGGGACCGCCCACCGCGCCCAGCAGAACCGCATCGCTTGCGCGCGCCATGGCCAAGGTTTCGGCGGGCATGGCCACACCCGTGCGATCGATGGCGATGCCGCCGAGAAGTCCGTCGCGCAGCTTGAAGGTGTGGCCAAACCTCGTGCCGACAGCGCGCAACACGCGGGTTCCCTCGGCGGTGACCTCGGGTCCGATGCCGTCGCCGGCAAGAACCAGAATCGAAGCTTTCATGGGGCGCACGTTTACCACACGAAACCAGGGGAGCCACCCGCGAGGATTCCCGCTGACCAGGCTGGCTACCTGTTCCCCACAGAGGCACAGAGAGCACGGAGATCGGATGAGAAGAAAGGATTTGGACTGCGCTGCATCCAACCCTTCCCTCTCTCCTCCGCCTCTGCGGTCTCTGTGGCTCTGTGAGAAATAGGTAACTTAGATGCTCGTCAGTCGTTGATGCCGTCTTTTGTGTACTGAGAATTGACCGCGAGGGACAGCTCGAAGGGCTCGCCGTACAGCAGCCGATAGTGTGCGTACACTGCCAGCACGCGCTTGATGTACTCGCGGGCTTGATCATAGGTGACCAGCTCCACGAACTCGTCGAGCGGCCGGCTCCCCCATTGGTCGCACCAGCGCATCATGGCGTGCGAGCCGGCGTTGTATGCGCCTGCGGCCAGAGCGATCTGCTCGCCGAATCGCTTGAGCAGCCCGCCCAGATACGCGGCGCCGATACGGATGTTGACCTCGGGGTCAAAAAGCTCGTCGGTGAAAAGGGGCACGCCCAGGTGATTGGCAACCTCCTGGCCGGTGGATGGGATGAGCTGGAGCAGCCCACGCGCATCCGAGGGCGACACCACGTGGGGCAGAAACGACGACTCCTTGCGCATGATCGCGTACACGAAAAGCTCGGGCGCACCAGCGGTCGAGGCCAGCGGTTCCACCATGTCGCGGAAAGCGCGCGGATAGGCTGCTTGCCAAAAAAGGCGCGCGGGCCCAGTCGGTGCCGAGACCAGGGCCGAGCCGCCGTGGTTCTCGGCAAGTCGAAGCGCTTGATGAAAGGCGCGCATGCGCGGGTATTCTTCCAGGAGCAAGGCTGGCCCGCGCGCCTTGCCCAGGTGTTGCAGCACGCTCGCTTCTGCCCGCGCCAGCTCCTCGCCCGCTTCCACGTCGAGCCCGGCGGCGAGCAGCTCTTGCGCGCGCTCCAAGGCTGGATCGAGTGCCGGCTTTGCCTTGCCCGGTTGCGCGGGCGGAGAGAAAGCTGGCCATGGCATCGCCACCTTCTCGCCCGCTTCGCGCAGTCGCGCCGCCGCCAGCAGGCCGTAGTAGCCGAGTGGCGAGTGCTGAACGCACTCGCGCAGTTGGCGCCGCGATTCGTCTGCCTGCCCGGCTGCGGCCACGAATCGCGCCCGCCAGTAGCGCACCCGCATGGCCGCGTCGCCGTTCTGCCGGGACAGACGTTCGTATTGGTCGAGCGCGCGCATGGCCTCGGCTGGTTCACCGAGCAGATGGTGCGCCAGCGCCAGATACCAGGCAGCGTCGTCGGCAAACGTGCTGTGCGGGTAGCGCGCCAAAGTGGCTTGCAGGCCAGGCAGGGCCTCGCGGAAATGACCACGATTGACATCCAGCCAACCGGAACGGAACTGGGCTTCGGCCGCCCATTTCGAGCCGGGGTAGTGCTCGACCACCTGGCGATAGCCAGCGATGGCCTCATCGTTGCGATCGATGCGGGACAGCGCACGCGCACCGTGGAACGCGGCGAAGGCAGCCTTTTCGCCGGCTAACTCGTGCGCCACCTTCTGCAGCAGGGCCGCCGCGCCGGCATAGTCGCGCCTCATCTTGTACTTGGCCATGCCGATGGCGAAGTCGCGTTCGGCGGCCAGATCCGCGGGCAGGGCCGCGGGCAGCAAGCCCAGTTCGTCGAGCGCAGCCTGGTAATCGCGGCTATCGGACAGCTTGTCGGCCCGGCGCAGCCGCTCGTGCGGCGAGAGCGCCGCGGCCTCAGGCGTGGCCGCAGACTGGGCGGCCAAAGCCGCGGCTCGCTTGACCGCTTCGGCGGCCAATGGGTGGGAAGGAAAATCCAGGTGCACCTGCAGGAAAAGCCGGCGCGCCTCCTGGGCAGCGGCCGCTCCTTGCGGCGCCGCTTTCTCAGCAGAGATCTCTGCCAGACGAAAACGCGCCACCGCTGGATCGGTCCCCGGCGCTTTGTTTGAAAGTAGGCTCCGGTAGGCTGTCGCGGCTTCATCTCGCTGGCCTTGCATCCACTGACAGTCCGCTGCACGCCAGGCCGCGACACCAGCGAAACGGGAAGGGCGCAACTTCGCCAGTTCGGAAAACGCCGCGCGCGCCTTGGCATAGGAGCCGTCGTAGAAAAGACTTTCGCCAAGCAGGTACAGGGCATAGTCCCGATTGTGCGGCAGCCGCTGCGGCAACCCGTCGAGCGTGCGTGCTGATTCGCTGTACTCGCCCGCGCGTAGGGCCAGAAAACCGCGCGCCAGGGACGCCACTGGACTACGCGCGGGAGGCCCTGCCGCGGCAGCGGCCAGGACAACGAAAACGCCCAGCGTCGAAATCGTCATAAGAAAGATCACTATATCGCGTCCTCGGCACGAAACCGGAAGACCTGCTTGCCGATACTTCTCGTGCGCCAGGCGAGGTGGTGATTGACCCCTTGCTTGGAAAGTGAAAGAAGAAACTCAGGGCCGCCAAAGGCAAGGAGGCAGGAACCACATGGGCAGCGTCAACAAAGTCATACTGGTTGGAAATCTCGGGGCTGACCCCGAGCTCAAGTACACGCCGAGCAACCGCCCGGTCTGCCATCTGAGCATCGCGACCAACGAGGTGTGGAAGGACAAGAGCGGCCAGAAGCAAGAAAAGACCGAATGGCACCGGGTCAACGTGTGGGGCGATCAGGCCGAGAACTGCTCGAAGTTCTTGTCAAAGGGCCGCATGGTCTACGTCGAAGGCCGGCTGCAGACTCGTTCCTGGGACGACAAGGAAGGCAAGAAGCGCTACAGCACCGAGGTCGTTGCCGACCGCGTGGTCTTCTTGGGCGGCGGAGCAGGGGCCGAGAATGGCGGTGGTGGCGGTGGCCGGCGCGCGGGCGGCGGCCGTCCGGGCTGGGGTGAGGAGACGCAGCAGCCGCCCAGCGAGCCCAGCGACGGGGGCGGGCCTCCGCCAGCAGGGGATGACGAGATTCCGTTTTGATGGGAACCCTAAGAGGGTTCGCTTCGCCCTTCGGCNNCCCCCTGCGGGGACTTCGGGACCTGCACCTTCCCAACCGCACCCGCTCGCTACCTCGCGCCCTCGCGCTCGGCCTCGCCAAATCCTCCCGCGCTTTGGCTCCAGGACTGGCAGCTGCGGCAGCAGCCGCCAGTCCGTGGGCGAAGCCCGCCTTCGCCGACGCGATCCGGCTGGCTTCCGAGGGCCAATGTGCGGCATAGGCACAGGCGAGGGCTGGCCAGGTCCTGGGGTGTTGAGAACGACGCCCGGCTCTGGCTGACGCGTTGGGGTAGGCTAAAGCAGCGGGGCGATCCGTCGTTTGATATGATCTCGACGGATCGTGCTGCGAAGAATCCTTACTCTCTTGGCGATGATGCCGCCGTTGTGCCTGTCGGCCAGCCGTGGTGACGTATCGCCCGAGCACCAGGCACCACGCCATCTTTTGGCCAGTTCCAAGGCCAGCGGCGAGCTGGCGAATCCGGCTGCTGATCGGAGCCAGGAATTCGCACGCGAGCCAGGGGGGCAGGGGCGTGCGTACGCGTCGCCTGCGACCTTTCCGCACTACCTGGTTCCGCTGCCGGGTGAGGCGCCAGCCGCGGCCAACCTACCGGCAGAGCGCCTGGTTCTGCTCACCTTCGACGACGGCCCGGACCTGCAGGGCACACCGCGTATTCTGGATGAACTGGATCGCCGCAACTTGCGCGCGGTGTTTTTTGTCATGGGTCAACACATTGTGCGCAACCGGCCCGAGGATCTCGCGCGGCGCGATCTTCTGCGCAAGCTGGCGCTGCATGGGCACCACGTGGGTAACCACACGATGAACCACAGGGATCTCTGCCGGAATCCAGACGCCTTGCCCGAAGAAGTCGACCGCGCTGCCGAGCTTATCAGCTACGCCACCGGGGTACGGCCGCTGCTTTTTCGCTCGCCCTACGGTGCCCGTTGCCACTCGCTCGACCGGGCGCTGGCCGAGCGCGACCTCATCCAGGTGGGCTGGAACGCGGACCCGCGGGAATGGCGCGGCAACAGCGAGAACGCGATTGTTGGGTATGTCACCAACCTGCTGGCCCATGCCACCGCGCCGGTAATCTTGCTCCTGCACGACAAGAACATGGCTGCGGTGCAAGCCCTGCCGCGTATTCTCGACTGGATCGAGCAGGAGCAATCCCGTGTGGCACGTGAAGGGGGCGTACCCATCCGCATCGTGGACTACTCTGTGCTGCTGCCCGAACGGGCTGCGCACCCTCTGGTTGAATCGGTGACCCCATGACCGCGACCATCCTGATTGTCGACGACGAAAAGAACATCCGCCGAACCGTGCGCATGGTGCTGGAGGGCGAAGGCTACGCGGTGGAAGAGGCTGCCAGCGGCGAGGAGGCCCTGGCGCGCCTGCCTGACGTCGCCCCGGACCTGATCCTGCTCGACGTGCAACTGCCGGGCATCTCGGGCCTGGAGCTGCTGGAGTCGCTCAAGCGGGCCAAGGGTGGCGACGCCGGCCTTGCCGCTTCCCTGCCCAACCCTGGTGTCATCATGATCTCGGGCCACGGAACTCTCGCCGATGCCGTGCGCGCCACCAAGGCAGGCGCGTACGATTTTCTGGAAAAGCCCATCGATCGCGAGCGCCTCATCGTGACCCTGCGCAACGCGCTTGAACGCCACGCCATGGCGGGCGAGGTGGCGGGCCTGCGCGCCCTGACCGAGGGCCGCTGGGAAATGGTGGGCAAGAGCCCAGCCATGGCCGCGCTCTTCTCGCAAATCGCCAAGGTGGCTCCCACACGCACGCGCGTGCTCATCACCGGCGAATCAGGCACAGGCAAGGAGCTGATTGCGCGCGCCATCCACCGCGAAAGTGCGCTCTGCGACCGGCCCTTCGTCAAGGTGAACTGCGCGGCCATTCCGCCGGACTTGATCGAATCCGAACTTTTCGGGCACGAGCGCGGGGCTTTCACCGGTGCGGCTGCCCGCAAGAAGGGGCTGTTCGAGATTGCCGACGGAGGCACCATCTTCCTCGACGAGATCGGCGACATGAGCCTGTCCGCGCAAGCCAAGGTGCTGCGCGTGTTGCAGTCAGGGGAGCTGTCACGCGTGGGCGGCGAACAGACGCTCAAGGTCGATGTGCGCGTGCTGGCAGCCACCAACCAGGACCTGACCGCAGCGGTCGCCGCGGGTCGTTTCCGCGAAGATCTCTACTTCCGTCTGGCGGTGGTTCCGCTCAAGGCTCCGCCGCTGCGTGAGCGCAGCGAGGACATTCCGCTGCTCTGCCAGGCATTCGTGCAGCAGTGCGCGCGCGAGAATGGCCTCAAGGAAAAACCCATCACGCCCGAGGCGCTGGCCGTGCTCTCGGGCTTCGAGTGGCCAGGGAACGTGCGCGAGCTGCGCAACGTGATCGAGCGCCTGGTCATTCTGTCCGAGGACGGCATCGGCGTGGGCGACTTGCCCGAGGAGATCGTGACCGAGGTGGCGCGCAAGAACCGACCCGAGCGGACGGTGGCCGCCTTGGACCTGCCGCCCGAGACGCGCACCCTGCCTTTGCGTGAGCTGCGCGATCTGATCGAGCGGCAGTACATCATGTCCAAGCTGGACGAGAACGGCTGGAACATCTCGCGCACCGCCCAGGTGCTCGAGATCGAGCGTACCAATCTGCACAAGAAGATGCGCGCTTTGGGTATCTCACGCGACGACCGGCGCGAGTCGGGACAGGGCTGAGCGACGGGCCCGAACAGGCATAGGCGCTAACCACGATTGTCTCGGGATTTGACGGCCGCCCACGCGATCCGGAGTCTCACCACAGAGGACACAGAGGCCACAGAGGCCGGAAGGAAAGGGTTTCGGATCCGGCTCCGAACCCTTCNNGAAATCCGGGGCAAACCTGCGGAAAACTTTGGTTGGCACCTATGCCGGAACAGGGGGCTTCGCAACGGGCGGCCTTCGTGCTACCGATCATATATGCCCGAGCGAAAGGCGCGTGCCAAAGCGGCCGTGCAGGCGTCCAGCCAGAGAATCGAAAAGATGCTGGGGGACAACCCTGCCTACCGTAAAGTTGAGGAAGGTTTTTTCGTCATCAAGCAGGGGTCGTCGCGCGTGATGATTCGCGTGCACCCATGGAAAGACCACGCCGTGATTCGCCTGGCCGCTCAGTTGGTCAAGGGCGTGCGAATGGAGGCACCGCTGGCCCTGGAGCTGCTGGAGCTGAACGCGGTTTTGCGCTTTGGATCGTTTGCCTACGTGCCGGCCGGTGAAGCCGTGATCCTTTGCTACACCTTGGTCGACCGCGAGCTGGCCTCGCGCGAGGAGTTCCTGGAAACCATCCGCGACTTCGCCTTCGTGGCCGACGAGTACGACGATCGCATCGCGGCCCGCTACGGCGGCCAGACCATGGAAGATCTGCTGGAAGAAAGCGTGCTCGAGCACTTGCGCGAGCCAGGCGGCCCTGAGCCGCGGTAGCCTTTCCGCCTGGACTCGGCGGCATCCCTGGCGCCACATCAGGTCTTCGGCGACTCCGGCGTCCCCACGGGGACCTCCAGTCCGTCAATGAAGCACAGACACAAGCGCAGGCTCCGGTCGCGCTTGCGTTCGTAGATCAGAACAATCTTGACCGTGCCACAGCCCGAGATCTTCTTGAGTGCATGGGCTTCATCGAGGGAAACCTCCTTCTTGCTGAAGATATCCCAGTAGCAGCCCAGCTCGAGTACCAGCGGGTACAGCGTGAAGAAGACATGCTCGGTCGGCGAGATGTTGTTGTAATAGGCAAGATCTTTGTGTGGGTTGAAGGTGCCCCCATCGGTGGAATGGAGCACGAATTTGCGTCCGGTCCCGATGGCGAAGTTGTAGCCATAGTCGCCCTCGTGCTTGTCGTAGGGCACGACGTTGTTCCAGATGCCCTTACCGATCTCCCGCTTTGCCGCTTTGGCCTTGCCCACATCCTCCCTTGCCGTGTTCACCAGCAGCCTGGTCTCAAAGTGCTGGAGTCCCTTTTCAACTGTTGCCGGTTGTTCTCGATAGTCGAGAATCTTGCTGTCGTCCGCCAGCCATTCCCTCGTCTCCCCAGATGCTGGCTTGCCAGGCTTGCCTGCCTTGTCGCCCAGGAAGAACAGCGCCAGATCCTCGCAGGAAGCATCCTTCGCGCTTGCCTGGGGCGCCTTCAGGTCGGCGATCGCGGCGCGAAAACACAAGGTCAGCCGCTGCCTGATGTCTAGAAAGACGAAAATGTTCTCCTTCTTGATGGTGCTGGTCGGCACCATGCCTGCATTCGCCCCGCCGCCGTCGCTGTGCTCCACGCGAATCCGTTGAAGATACGCGTTGTTGCGCTCCTCATAGACCGAATCGATATTCTCGAAAAGCGGCTTGTGATCGTAGGTCTCAAACGCTTGCGCCTTCTTGAACGAGTAGCTCTCTGATTTCTTGCCGGCGAGATAGGGCTCGGCCCGTTGGTAGGCCGGATTTCTCGTCGCGAGTTCCTCGAAAACATGAACGAAATGGAGATTCGTGATGCACTCGCGGTTGGTATCCGATTCCTCCTGGCGAATGCGCAGACCCAGACCGGTGTCCAGGTTCCAGAAGCCTCTGAGTTTCTTGAGATCCTTCACATCGCCGGAATCATACGCGCCCGACAGCTCGCCGAGAAACGTTCGCGCAGCAGCAGCGGCCGTATTGACGAACGGAGCGAGTGCCGCATAGTCGTAAAAGACATTTGCGGCGAACTGGCGCGTCCGCTCCACGTTCGGGCAAACCCTGAAGTTCAGGTAATTGAAACTGGTCGAATCGATGCCCAGGTTTCGCGCACTACTGAAATAGCGGAGCTTCTGCCACTCGCCCGGCGGGCGAGCGCCATACTTCATCTGACCGTCGCCCGCCTCCTTCTGTGCCTCCTTGCCAAACTTGCCCGACAGCTCGCCAGCCCGATAACTCCCGTGGTCCTTGTCGACGACCATGCGGTAGATGAAGGGCTGAATGTCGCCCGCGAGGACTCGATCGCAAAAGAGCCAGGGGAACGTCAGTGGTTTCTCGACGGCAAAACGGGTACTTTCTTTGCGCAAGTAGTTCCGCACCTGCTCCGCTTGGGGGCAGGAAGGTACCTCGCGAAGCAGCCCTTCAATCGTGGGAAAGTTCAGGGAAAAGCTCTGCTGGGATGCGCCTGACTGGCCCCGTGTTCCCTGCGCCTGGCCAGCCGTGGGCCAGAAGGGACCAAAATCGCCCAGGTGGTGATAGCGAACATAGCTATCCCA
>PMJE01000218.1 GCA_003157315.1 Myxococcales bacterium
CGGCCGGATGCAAAGGGACATCGCGATCCGCGCCTCGTCGATGTCCAGCGAGAATCTGACTCATCGTCATGGCAGTAGTGACAGCTAGGGGTCAGAGCATCCCGGAAAGCAGGATGGCGCCTGAGACGACGATGCGCTCACCCCTGGCCAGGTTGCGCAGAACTGGCAAATACTCGCTGCCCAACTCCTCATTGACTACCACCGGCCGACGTTCGAAGCGCAAACGGCCGTCGGATGTCTTGCCTACCTCAACGAACACCACCGTCTGATCGCCGAGGCGCAGAAGCGCGCTGCGCGGGACGGCGAGCGCGACTTGGCGGTCCACCGGTAGGGTCACGGTGGCATACATCTCGGGCTTGAGCGCGCGGTCGGAATTCGCAATCTTGCAGCGGACCTTGGAAGTGTGGGTCGCGGGATCGAGGGTATCCGAGACCCAGTCGGCTTGTCCCCGGAAGACGCGGCCGGGATAGGACACCACGCCGGCCAGGCATGCGGTGCCCGCCTTCACCCGCCCGAGATCCATCTCGAAAACATCCCCCAGCACCCACACGCTGTCTAATTCACCCACGGTGAAGAGTTCAAGCACGGTGCCACCCGTGTACTGGCCTTGCACCTCGGCGCCGGGGTTCACGTTGCGGGCGATGACCTCGCCGTCAATCGGGGTGCGCAGGGTGTACATTTGGTTGGACCGACCGGAGGAACTGCCGCGCAGGATACGGGTCTTCTTCCTGGCTCGATCCAGCTCGGCCCTGGCTTTGCTGTAGTTGGACTGCGCGCTCTCGAGATCGCGCTGCGATCCGGCGTGGACGTCGAACAGCTCCTTCTGGCGGTTGGCTTCCTTTTCGGCTGCGCCAAAGTCGGCCTGGGCTTTGGCCAGGTCGGAGAACGCTGTCGCCACGTCAGGAGACTCGATCTGCGCCAGGGCGTCGCCCTTCTTCACACGTTGGCCAGGCTGCGCCTCGATCTTCACCACCCGGCCAGTCACCGGCGACAGCACGTGCGCCACGTGCAGATCGTCGAAGGTCACGCGTCCGCTGGCCACCACCACGCCGCCCACCGGCTGGGGTTCGAGCGGCTCGACCACCAGCTTGGCGGCTGCCGCTTGTTCGGGCGCCAACCACACCTCCGTGTTGGGAGGCGCGGCTGATTCCGTGCTGGCGGCGCGTCTGTGACAGCTAGACCCGACGGCCACGAGGAAGGCAAGAGCGGCAACGCAGGTGACGCGAATATGATTCATGGCCCCAACTCCAAGCCCACGGCTTCCCCGATGAGCAAGACCGCCAGCCAGTAGTCGGCGAGATCGCGCAGGTAGCCTTGGGTTGTGTCTATCAGCATGCGTTGCGCATCCAGGTATTCGAGCAGGGATGCGGCTCCCTTCTCATACTGGATCTGCACGAGGTCGCGCGTGCGCCGCGCCCGATCAAGCAGGCCATGCTCGGCCCGTTCTACCCGGCGTTTGGTCGACTGAAACTGGGCCAGCGCGATGGTCACGTCGTTCACGATCTGCGCTTCGGTCTTGGCCAAAAGGGTGTCCTGCACGCGCAGATCGGCTTGGGCCTTCTGCACCTCACCTTGAAAACGGTAGAAAAGCGGCGGGGTGAGAGTGAGGCCCAGCGACACCGTGGGCGGTGAGCTGACGTCGCTGCCGGCCCCCTGGCCGCCAAAACCGAGCGAGAGCGCCAAGTCCGGGAAGCGCAGGCGTCGCGCCGACTGCAGCGCCGCCCCGGCCCGGTCGTGCTCCAGGTGGGCGGCTGCCAAGTCGGGACGCTGTCTGCGGGCCCGCTCCAGCAAAGAGTCAACCGTGGCACTACCCAGTTCGTTGGGTACGCGATAGCGCGGGAGATCGATGTCGACCTCAAATTCCGGCACGCGCCCGCGCACGCCGAGCAGGAAGGCGAGATCATACTTGGCCTCGGCCAAGGCCAACTCCGCGCGCTCCACCTCCTGGTCAGCTTCCAGTTTTTCGGTCTCGACCTTGAGGGCATCGACCTGGGAAATGGCGCCATGTTGGAAGCGGGCCTGGTTGAGTTCCAGAACATGGCCGAGGCGGCCCTGCGACTCGTGCGTCAGGTCAAGAGCATCACGGGCGTAGACGGCCTTCAGATACTGCTGGCGGAGCATGGATTCCAGGGTGCGCTGGGTGTCGGCGCGGTTCTGGCGCGCCACCGCCAGCGCCAGCTCCGCGGTACGCGAGCGCAGGCCCCGCTTGCCCGACAGCGTGTCGAAGAGAGCGGACTGGTCGGACACGCCTGCGCTCCAGGCCAGGGCCGAGCACCCGGGACACTGTGTGCTGTTGAAACCGAACGAGCGACCCACACCGCCCGAGATTGCGGGATTGGGGATTGCGCCAGCTATCTGTGCCTCGCCCCGGACGCTATCCACGGTCGCGTCCGCCACGATGAGGTCAAAGCCCCGTTCGCGGAAGATGCGCAACGCATCCTGCATTTCCAAGTGAGCTGGGAGAAAAGGCGATTCGTTCTCATCGCCCGCCAGGCTGATAGCAGGGCCAAGCAGCGTGATGGCGAGAAGCGCAGCGGCGCTTCCCTTCAGTGGACGATAGGACGCGGGCATGGGCACGGGGAATAGGGTTGCAGAGATAGGCGAGGCTGGGGGGTGAAACCCGACCTAGCAACGTAGTGCATCTACCGCACCGGTCCCCGACGTGCAACCAAGGGGGAACCCTACTGGGCACGGCGCCGCATGTGAAGAATGGAGGCCGCCCGATGACTCAGGCTTTTGCCGCGCGAACCAGCGGTAGCTCAAGCGCGTCTTTCAGTGCTTCACAGCTCGCCTCGATGATGTTCTGTGAGACTCCGATGGTGCTCCAGCGGTCAGCCCCGAGGCTGGATTCGACCAGCACCCGGGTCTTCGCCGCAGTTGCGGATTCGGGATCGAGAATGCGGACCTTGAAGTCGCACAGATGGATCTGGCGCAAGACCGGGAAGTGGTGGTCGAGCGCCTTGTGGAAGGCGTGGTCCATGGCGTCGACCGGGCCCGAACCTTCAGCCACCACGTGCGAAACCTCGTCGCCCACTTTGAGCTTGACCGTGGCCTCGATGAACATGTCGCCGCCGCTGCGGCGCTGGGAGATCACCACCACGTCGAGGACCTCGAACGGCTCGCTGTAGCCCGGCTGCGTCCGCCGCAGCATCAGCTCCAACGAGCCATCCGCCGCCTCGAACTGGTAGCCCTGGTTTTCCAGTTCCTTGATGCGGGCGACTAGGTCGGCCTCATTGCCACGCAACTGGACGCCTAGCTCGGCGGCGCGTACCCGAATGTTCCCGCGTCCGGAAAGCTCGGACACCACGATGCGACGGCTGTTGCCCACCTTTTCGGGCGGAATGTGCTCAAAAGTGATTGGCGACTTGGCCACCGCGGCGACGTGCGCGCCCGCCTTGTGGGCAAAGGCCGAGGCGCCCACGTAGGGTGCATGCGCGCGTGGGCGCAGGTTGGCGATCTCACTGGCCGTGCGCGAAACCTCGGTGAGTCGCTCCAGGTTCTCTTCGGAGATGCAATCCAAACCCATCTTGAGCTGCAGCGCCGGAATCACCGACATGAGATTTGCGTTCCCGCAGCGTTCGCCCCAGCCGTTTAGCGTGCCCTGCACCATGGTGCACCCAGCCTCCACCGCCGCCAGCGAGTTGGCCACCGCGAGATCGCTGTCGTTGTGAGCGTGAATGCCCACAGGCACGCCCAGCACCTTCTTCGCCTCGCGCACGATCTCGGCCACGGTCGAGGGCAGGTTCCCGCCATTGGTATCGCAAAAGGCGATCCAGTCGGCGCCCGCCTGGGCAGCAGCGTGCACGGCAGCCAATGCATAGCTGCGATCGTCGCGAAAGCCGTCGAAGAAGTGTTCGGCGTCGAAGATCACCTCGCGTCCGGCGCGGACGAGCAGCGACACGCTGTCGCGAATCATGGCGAGGTTCTCTGCGGGAGTGCTCCGCAAGACTTCGGCCACCTGGAAAGCCGAGCCCTTGCCCACCAGGGTAATCACGTCCGCGCCTGAATCGAGCAGGGCCTTGAGGCCGGCGTCCGATTCCGCCTTGGCGCCCTTGCGTCGAGTCATGCCGAACGCGCAGACCTTGGCGTGTTTGAGCCCCAATTGGCCGATGCGCTGGAAGTACTGAGAGTCCTTCTGATTCGAGGCAGGGTAGCCGCCCTCGATGTAATCGAAGCCGAGGCGGTCGAGCCGTTCGGTCAGGGCGAGTTTGTCTTGGAGCGAGAAGCTGACGCCCTCGCCCTGGGCGCCGTCGCGAAGCGTCGTGTCGTAGATTTCGATGCGTGGCATGGGAGTGGTCAGGGTTCGGGGTTCAGGAGTTGAGATTCAGTTCTGAACCCTGACCCCTCTCTTCAACCAACAATAAAAGCCCCGAAGCCGCTTTGGCCTCAGGGCTTCGCGTTTTTCGGTGTGGCACCGGAAGCCCTACGGCCGAACCTCCAC
>PMJE01000266.1:0-2329 GCA_003157315.1 Myxococcales bacterium
CTGTCCGAAGAGGGGCAAAGGAACCGCCAGCGATGTCCCCAGGCGAGCGGTTTGGCGGGCAGTCGACACGGTCAGGGTGGGATTGTTCAGCGCCCCGGCAACATCCACTTCGGCGTTCGAGATGCCGACGCGCTGTTCGGCAAGCCGCACGTCCGGGGCCACGCGCTCCGCCGCCGCGCGGGCTTCGGGAAATGAAATCGAGCGTGCCCACGATGACTGAGGCGCAAGCAGAGCCGCCAGAATCACGCCCAGACCGGCAAGTAGTTCAAATCGCGACAGGAAAACCGCGAAAGCGATGACGGTCTTCAAGTGCATGGTCTCCCTTCCAGCCTGGCGGACTCGTGAACTCGAAAGATACCTCGAATAGCAGCTCACCGTTGCAAATGTGCGGACGAGATGGCAGACCATCCTGGCGCGCGGCTCAGGCGAGCGCATGCGTGGCGTTCGACACGGGAGGCTTCCATGAGGTTGTTTGCGTCGATTTTTGCGATTGTGCTTGCCAGCACTGCTTCGGTTCGCAATGCGGTCTCGGCGCAGGGTGTGAAAGCAAAGGGCGAGCCGGCAAAGTCATATCGCGTGTTGCAGAAGATTCCGATACCGGGGGACGGCGGTTACGACTACCTCTACCTGGACGATTCGGCCAAGCGGCTGTACGTCTCGCACGGTACCGAGGTCGCGGTGCTCGACGCGACCTCGGGCGCGATGGTCGGCACGATCGCAGGCCTGGCCGGCGTGCACGGCATCAGCGTCGTGCCCGGGATCGGCAAGGGATTCATCACCAACGGGAAGTCGGGGATGGTCACGGTCTTCGATCCCAAGACGCTGAAGTCCACGGGTGAGATCAGGAGTACCGGCAAGAACCCAGATGCCCTGATCTATGACCCGGCTTCGCGCCGGCTGTTCGTGTTCAACCACAGCAGCGGCCAGGTCACCGTGATCGATCCCGCGACGAATGTGGTGACCACCACCATCGACGTGGGGGGCGCTCTGGAGTTTGCCCGCGCCGATGGCGGGGGCAGTGTATGGGTCAATGTGGAGGACAGAAGCGAGATCGTGCGCATCGGCTCAAGGAAGATGGCGATCGCCGGGCGCTATCCCCTGGCACCGTGTGAAGAGCCGACCGGCATGGCTCTCGACGCCAAGAACAGCCGCTTGTTTGTCGGCTGCGGCAACAACATGATGGCCGTGGTCGACGCCAACTCGGGCAAGGTCATCACCACACTTCCCATCGGACCGGGCGTCGACGGAACCGATTTCGATGCCACCACCGGGGATGTGTTCAATGCGTGCGGCAAGGATGGTACGTTGTCCGTGATCCATCAGGATGCCGCGGACAAGTACCATGTCGTGCAGAACCTCAGGACGCAGCTTCGTGCGCGAACTCTGGCGGTGGATTCCACGTCCCACCGGGTGTTTCTTTCGGCCGCCCAGTTTGGCAACACGCCCGCCCCGTCAGCGGCCGACCCCAAACCAAGGCCGCCTGTGCTGCCCGGCACCTTCGTCGTGCTTGTCGTCGGCTACTAGATTAGATCTCCGCTCTTTTGGCAATAAGCACGTCCACAATCGACGGGTCGGCCAGGGTCGTGATGTCGCCCATGTCGTCGTGCTTGCCGGCGGCGATGTTGCGCAGGATTCGGCGCATGATCTTTCCCGAGCGGGTCTTGGGCAGACCGGGCACGATGAGCACGATATCGGGCGTGGCAAAGGGGCCGATGTGGTGGCGCGCTTCGTTCTTGAGCTCGCCGAGCAATTCGGGACTTTCGCTCCAGCCCTGTTTGAGAATCACGAAGGCGAAAATGGCCTGGCCTTTGATCTCGTGCGGGAAGCCGACAACCGCGGCTTCGGCACACGCGGGGTGCGTGACCAAGGCGCTCTCCACCTCGGCGGTGCCCAATCGATGCCCGGATACGTTGATGACGTCGTCCACGCGGNNGATCCAGTAATAGCCGTCCTTGTCGCGGCGACAACCGTCACCGGTCAGGTAATAGCCATGGAACGGCCGCAAGTAGGTCTCGACGAATCGCGTGTGATCATTTTGCACCGTGCGGGCCATGCCAGGCCAGGGCCGCTTGATGGCCAGCAAGCCCGAAACGTCGCCGCCATCGAGCTCCTTGCCGTGCTCATCGAGAACTACCGGCTCGATGCCGAAGAACGGAAACGTTGCTGAACCGGGTTTGAGTGGTGTAGCTCCAGGCAGGGGTGTGATCATTATGCCCCCGGTTTCCGTCTGCCACCAGGTGTCCACCACGGGGCAGCGGCCTTCGCCCACCACCTGGTGGTACCAGCGCCACGCCTCGGGATTGATGGGCTCGCCCACCGTCCCGAGAAC
>PMJE01000266.1:2346-6434 GCA_003157315.1 Myxococcales bacterium
GGGTAGAGCGGTATGCTTTCAAAGAGCACGGTGGTCGCGCCGTTGCATAGCGGTCCATACACGACGTACGAGTGGCCGGTGATCCAGCCGATGTCGGCCACGCAGGCAAAGACATCGCCGTCGTGGTAGTCGAAAACATAGCGGTGGGTGAGCGCGGCCTGCAGCAGGTATCCCGCCGTGGTGTGGGCCACGCCTTTGGGGCGGCCGGTGCTGCCCGAGGTGTAGAGGAGAAAGAGCGTGTCCTCACTGTCCATGTGTTCGATGGGGCAATAGGTGCGTTCGCTGTTCATGGCCTCACGCAACCAGATGTCGCGTTGGGGATAGAAGGGAACCTTGTTGCCGGTTCGCCGGGCCACGAACACCGTGCGCACCGTGGGGCAGGCCATGACAGCCTCGTCGACGGTGCGCTTGAGCGGGATGGTTTTCCCGCCACGCACGCCCTCGTCGGCGGTGATCACGGTCGTGCAGCGCGCGTCGTTGATACGATCGCGCAGGCTCTCGGCCGAGAATCCCGCGAACACGACATTGTGTACGGCGCCGATGCGCGCACAGGCCAGCATCGCGTACACCGCCTCGGGGATCATCGGCATATAGATGGCAATGCGGTCGCCTTTGCGTGCGCCGTTGTGACGAAGGACGTTGGCCAACCGGCAGACCTCGCGCTGCAATTCGCGGTAGGTGACCTTGATGCCTTCTCCCGGCGTGTCCGACTCCCAAATTAGCGCGACTTGATCGCCGCGGTCTGCCAGGTGCCGGTCCACGCAATTGTGGCAGGCGTTGAGGCGGCCGTTCAAGAACCAAGCTACCTGGCCATGTTCGAAGTCGCAGTCACTGGCCTGGCTGAAGGGGTGGAACCACGACAGGTCTTCCTGGGCGCGCTGCCGCCAGAAGGCGTCGGGATCGGCCAGGCTCTCCGCGTGCAGCTTGCGATAGCCTTCGAACGACGAGATGTGCGCGTGCCGGCTGACATGGGTGGGCGGCGCATACAATTGCGGGACGACGTCTGACCCTGGCGATGTCGGGGGCATGGGCATCCTTTCGCGAAAGCTGATCGGTTGGATGTCACGAGGCAGGACATCGTCTCACCAGGAATGCGATCGACCCGGCGCGGTGCCTATAATCCTTCTCGTCGCATCGGCAAGGTATGCTTCTGCCCAGGAGGCAGCCCATGGACAGAACTGAAAGACTCTCCCTCGTCGCCGGTTACCAGTCGGCCATAGACCCACTCGTCGATTTCGTCAGCAGCCTTCCCGTCGCTGTCCTCGATTTTCGTCCTGCTCTGCCAGGGGCATGGACCATCCGGGAGCACGCCGTTCACCTTCTCGATGCGGACACCTTTGGCTACGCACGCATTCGCTGGGCCGTGACCCAACCTGGCGTAGAGGTTCCTGTGTGGGACCAGGAACTTTGGCAAGCGCGGGCCAAGTACGAGACCGCCGATGCAATGTCGTCCCTGGAAACTGCGCGTGCGCTTCGCAGAGTTGTGTCCGCGATGGCCCGGGCTTTGGTGGATGCCGATTGGGAAACCTACACCATCCGCCATCCCGAACGCGGGCGTTTGACCTTGGCCGATGTTTTGAAGATCTACACCGACCATGCCCAGGCTCACCTGAACTACTTCCGTCGAAATCTGGACGCGTTCAAGGCTGCCTCGACCTAGGCTTGATTCTCAGTCGTCGTCGTGGTGCGAGGCCGGCGTTTCGCGCACCGGCGCGCCAGGGGTGATGGGCGCGGCTTGCGGAACGCATCTTTCCGCGGCCGCGATGATGTCGCGCAAGTTTCGGTCGAGGTCGATGCCGCAATCGTGGCCGACAAAGGCGTTGATGGCTTTTCTGGCCTGGTAGCGCAGCAAGGGCAGGGGATGGGCAATTTGCCTGGCCAGAAGAGGCAGCGCCTCACTCACTTTCTGCTCGCGCAGGCTGATGATCGCCACCGCTTGCTCGTGGGGCTTGCCCCGCGCCAGCGTCGACAGCAGCGGCGGCTGCTGCAGATCACCGTAGAGCGCTTGCAAGGCCTGGCGATCGTAGTGTTTGCCCCACCAGAGTTCCATTTCCGACACCAGCTCCTCGGCGCTCTTGCGGGCATGGCAAAGCGCGCATTCCAGCGGTCGATCGCCCTGCACACGCTCGCGCTCGGTGGGCGAGCCAATCCGGTGGTAGCGCCCCAGCGTGTAGGTCAGCGCCAGGTTTTTGCGCGGCATGTGGCAGTTGATGCAAACGCCGCCCGCTGCATCGGGATCATGGTGACTGTGCGTGTGCAGCGCTTCGCGGCTGGCAAAGGCTGGGTGGCATTTCGTACAGGTGGCGTTGCCGGCGGGGGTGGCCAGCGCAGCCAGATCCTCCGGATCGTCGTCGCGGTGGGGATCGTGACACTCGGTGCACGCTAGGGCGCGGCTGCACCCGCCCAGCAGCATATCGCGTGCCTCGCCCGAGTTGGTGGAACTGCCGCCCGGCGCGCCACCGTGGCGAAGGCCGCCCTCCCAGGTGAAGGGATAGCGCGAGAACAGAACCTGATGGCAGCGCGCGCAGGTCCGGTTGATCGATTCGGCGCGGGTGATGGGGCCGCGGCCCGGCGCAGGCAGCGCGCGCAGAAACGGGCTGCGCGGCTGGTATGACGTTGAAACCCTAGGCTGCTGGACGTGTTCGCGGCACCCACCGTGACAAGCCTCGCAGCCGATGCCGACTTCCAAGAGATGCTCGGCCCCGAAGCGCCGGCTCATCTCCACGATTCCCTGGCGCAACGACGCGGGTAAGTCGGCCGGCACATCGCCTGCCCCACCCAGGTGGTGGACCTCATCCGCGACGGCTGCGCGCGCAGCACTTGCATCGGTTACCTGCAGTCCCCAGCGTCGGCTCGCGGGCAGAAGCGCGTCCACCAACTCGCCCTGGTAGGCCGGCGCGCCCTTGCCCAACAGAGCACCCCACAGTGTCACGAAGAACGGCGCGGTGTTGTGGCACAGCACACAGGACTGATTCCACACGGCGCCGGCCTTCAGCCCCGGGCGTTCGCGTACCATCACGGAATAGCCCTTGAGCCGGAAGGAAGCCGTCTCGAAGAAGTAGCTGGCCGGCAGGATGACCTCGTCGTGTGCATCGCCGATGATGCGAGCGTCGGGCTGCGTGCCGGCCACCTCGATGCCGGCAAAATCCTCGCGAGTGCGCCCACCGATCACGCGCGTGACCCGGAACAGGTGCTCTCCGAAGCGCCGCGAGCGAATCCGCACGAAGCGGATTCCCGCCTGCTGCTCGAAACGCGCCTCATCGTCCTTGAACCTCCAGATGCGTCCGTCGAACGGCGCCCGGATTTTCGCGGTTGCGGGCATGCGGGTCATCTGCCGCATGGGCGAGCCCAACCAGTCGGCGTACAGGCTTCTGTGGCAACTCTGGCAACTCGCGGAGCCGGCGTAGTCAGCGCGCAGGATGTTGCTGCGCACGACCACGGGTTCGCCAACTGCGGTTGACGAAGTGGCCTCCGCGCCAGCCGCGCCGCGAACACAGCCTGACGCCAACAGCGCCAAGGCAGCCACACCCGTGGCGACGCCAGACAACCCGCACGGAAAATTTCGCGCACTCGTCACGGGAACACTTGGCTTAACTTATGCCCGATTCTGGCGATCTTGCCAGTTGCGCTGCACCCGGAGTGCTTTGCTTCACCACCAGGCGCCGAGCGCGATAGACTGCATCAGTGATCCAGCTCCTGCTTCTGCCCTTGCTCGCGGCCGGTGCGGCGCAACCGCACGTCGGTGAACCAGCGCCGGCCTTTGTGGCGCAAACCCTGGCAGGCGGCAGCGTGCGTGGCGACAGCCTACGCGGGCAGGTGACGGTCGTGGAGTTTTTCGCCAGTTGGTGCCAGCCGTGCAAGGAGAGTTTGGCGGAANNGAGTCTTGGGTCGCGCTTCGCTCTGCTGGTGGTCGCGGTGGAAGGTGAAGCGCAGCCCTTGCAAGATTTCTTCGCGGGTCATTCCCTGCCCGCAGGAACGACGGTTGTCTTGGACGGGGACGGCGTGCTTGCGCGCAGCTTTGGCGAAGATCGGCTGCCCACCACGTTCTTCTTGGACGCAAAGTCGATCATCCGCCATATCAACCGCGG
>PMJE01000357.1 GCA_003157315.1 Myxococcales bacterium
CATGAGCAGCGACAGCACCATCCATGAATCGTCGTAGTACGTGCCGCCGACCAATGCCTTGCCGGTAATGAGCACACCGTAGGCGTCGTTTACGAAACTCTGGTAGGTCGCATTGCTCATGGCCCCCACACCGGCAGGACCGATGAAGGACGAGGATTGAATCTGGGATTTGGCGCCGATCTGATACTGGGCGTGTGGGGTTCCATTCAGGTCATAGCCATCGACCATCTTCGCCACGGTAATCCCGTTGAAGAACTTGCTGGTCTTGGCCACATAGGCCTGGGCGCGCTGCTCGCCGTTCCAGCACCAATCAAGACCAATGCGGAATGGCGTCCGGCACGAGTCGTACTGGTAGTTGGTTGGCGAAGCTCCCCCGGTGGGCCCAAATGCGCCCCCGTTCGGCTTGCCGCTGCCGTCGCACCAGGCGGGAACCAGGCCATTGTCGGTATTTCCATTGGTAGAATTCAGCGAGGTATTGAGAAGCGTGTACATGGCATCGACAACTCCAGTCCAATTGCTGGTGGGGGTGGTGTCGATCTTGGCAAACAGCTTGTAATAGGCGGGGGCGAAATAGGAAAGGTTGGTAGTCGACGAATCAGCCCCCGGCCACGACCGCACGTACTTGTAGTCGTAGATCTCGTTGTTCCAGAGGCCTGACATCATCCCCTTGGCGATGTCGAGGTACTTCTTGCCCAGTGTGGCAGAAGTGACCCACTGTTTGTCGGCCATCAACAAGGCGAATGTCATGTCTTCGTCGGCATCGGTGGCAGCGCCTGACCCACCGTCGGCCGGTCCCGAGCCATCCGCCTTGATGTTCCAGTCCATCAGGCCATATTGGCCGAGGTGCTGCTGTTCGTACCGCCAAAGGTCGTCGAACAAGGCCTGGTCATTCATGTACACGGCAATGAGCATGCCGTAGCCGATCCCCTCGGACACTGTGGAATTGGGTTCGAGGCCCGGCTCGTTGGGGCGCTTGACCCGCCGGAACCCGTTCGCGCCATCGCTAGTCACCGTATCATTCTTCCACTGGTTATAGGCGGCCTGTGCATCCTCGTTGCGATAGAGATTTGGGTAGACGCAGCGGCTGTTTTCGCGATTTTGCGGGAACGGAAACTTGACCCCCGTCTGCGAAGGCGTGGGGCCGCGCGAAGGCGGAGGCGGAGTCGTATCGACCGCGAGGTCCGGGGCCGCGGCATCGCGAGCCTCGACCGCCGCGCTGGCCCCTCCATTTCCTGCCGCCCCGCCGTTGCCCGAAACTCCCCCGCTTGCTTGGGTTCCGCCACGGCTCGACGTGCTGCCACTGCTCGACGTGCCGGTGTTGCCTCCGCTGCCACCACCTCCTGCTGGCCCACTGCTGCCTCCGCTCCCACCGCTGCCTCCTCTCCCAATGCCGCCTCCGGTTCCAATGCTGCCTCCGCTCCCGCTGCTGCCTCCGCTCCCACCGCTGCCTACCTGTCCCCCTGCCCCGGTGCTGCCGCCGCTCTGCCTGGCTGAACTGCTGCTTCCGCCTGAACCGCCGCTCTGACCGCCAGTGGACGAGCCGCCCTCGCCGCCGTTTGCTTGGGACGCGCTTGGCGGTGCCAGCCGGCACGATGCAACGCCGAGGACCGTGATCGCGAGCACGCTCGAGATGGAGGTGTGGCGGGGAAGTAGTAGCGGAGAGCCTCTCATGTCCTACTAACACTCCATGGTTTCAGCAGGGGAAGATTGTATGGCAGTGGACGATAGGATGCACCCCGCAGCGTCAAAGTTGTGATCTCGGGCTGGCCGCCTGGGCGGTCTTCAGCACGAAATCCGCGTCGGGCGTGGTCTCGGCTTCGATGTAGATCTGGAAAGCAAAAAGGGTTCTCGACAGCTTGATAAGCGCCTGGTTGACCGCCAGGGCGGCTCGGCTAAGCCGGCCGTCTCCGAATGCCTTGTGGAAGGGTGCAGGCACACCGCGGATGGTCTTTATGCGAAAGCCGTGATCGCGCAGCAGGCGCTGGATCGATCGGAAGGTGAAAAGACGAGTGTGGGTCATATCCAGAATACCGGTCTTGCTATAGTTGAACTGACCTGCGAGAAGCATAACCCGCTCGGGCAGGAAGGCGATATTCGGGGTCGTAATAATCACGGTCTTCTTCTCGTGGGTGAACTGACTCCGCAGGCGCTCCAGGAAGAGCTCAGGATTGCGAAGGTGTTCGATCACGTCGAGGATCAGAATGTGTTGGTATGGCTTGGTGTCAAACACCGGAGGGTCGTCCAGGTCTTGCAGGAAGACGTGGACGTCCTTCACCTCGCTCGCAACGGGGTGCTTGTCCACCACCGCCACCTCGCAGCCCTTTTCGATCAAGGCCCTGGCCACACCCCCGGGTCCAGCCCCTAGATCGATGACCCGGCCATGCGCGGGTACGGCGTCGATGGCCATGCTGTGGATGGAAACATACCCTTGCTTAAGACCGTAGTGGGTGTTGTCCTCCGGTCCCACGTCAAATCGCCGCTGGTAGAGAATACCTAAACGATGTGCCGCACTCTGCAGGGTCACGGCCGCGACGTCTCTCGCGTACTTCAGCCCGTTCACGTAGCAGATCTCGTCGCCGTAATAGGTCGGGATGGGCAACTCGACGATGCGCAGGCCTGCACCTAGGAACTGAATGAGAATCTCACTGTCGAAATGGAAATCGTTGGTGTTCAAGGTGAACGGCAGGCGCGCCAAGGCGGCCACCCGGTAGATGCGGTACCCGCTGTGGAACTCGGATAGCGAGGAGCCCAGCAAGGCGTTCTGCATGGTGGAGAGGACTCGGTTGCCCAGCCACTTGTAAAGGGGCATTCCTCCCTTGCGCGCCTGCCCCGGTTCCAGCATGCGGCTGCCGAGCACTAGGTCGGCTTCGCCCTTGACCAAGGGCTCAAGCAAACGAGGCAGTTCTTCAGGAGCGTACTGTCCGTCGCCATGCACCATGGCGACGTAGTCGAATCCCGCTTTGATCGCGTAGCGGTACCCGACCTTCTGGTTTCCTCCGTAGCCCTGGTTGTACTGGTTGCGCAGGACCGTAACCCTGAGCTCGGGATGAGCCGCTTGCCAAGTTTGTCCGATGGCAAGCGTGCGATCGGTGGACGCATCGTCGACCACGAGGATTTCGCAGTCGTAGCCCGCAAAAACAGAGCTGGGAATACGGTCAAGCACGCGCGCGAGGGCCTTCTCAGCGCGATAGGCGATCACGAAGACGAGGATTCTGCTACGCCCCGAAGCCTTCATGACTGGGCTGTACCATGCCGGGGCCAGGAATGGGGTGGCAACCGTCTCCCCCACTGCACAAGGAAGAGAGCGGCGGATGGGGGTCGCCGCTCTCTACTTGTCGGACGAGTGGGCTAGCGCCGGCCCTTCTTGGCCGGTTTCTTGGCCTTCTTGGCCGGCTTCTTGGCTTTCTTGGCCGGCTTCTTGGCTTTCTTGACCGATTTCTTGCGCTTCTGTCCGCCGACAGCACGTTTAGCGCGAGCGGCGTCGCCTGCCTTGTCGAGGAAGTAGATGTAGTTGTTGTCCATCTCGAAGCCACCGTCGGCAACCTTCTCGGGCTTTCCCTTCGGCACGCCCGGCTGCTTGCGACGGACCTTCCAGACCGCGCCGTCCTTCACGTAGTACATCATGTCCTTCTCACGAACGATGCCCAGCCTTGCTACTTTTTCCTGCATTTCTCCGCCCTCCGTCTTTATGTGGGGAGATCAGAACCACCCGCATGGTAGCCAGGAGCCAAACTTCGTCAAGAGTTTTCCGTCGAGGAACTCGGGCGGGCTCGACGGGCGAGTAGAGCCGCAGCCAGAGGAGCGGTGCGGCAGCATGGCCCCTGCTAGCGCGCTGCGGCCACGTAGATATGCTCGTCTGCCAGGCCCGGCTCTTGGTCGACGGGCCTGCCGTCGAAGCCGCCGAACGAGGCAAGAAGGCGAAATCCGGTTCGCGCCAGCAGGCCCTTCACCAGGGACGGCTCAAGCTGCCGGTGGCAGAGGCGCACCACCCGCTCCGGCCCCGCGAGGCGGCCGTGCTCGTCGAGAGGCTGGTAGCAAAGGCGCATGTGCAGAACCCGCTTGCGTGGGTCGAAGCGGTGGTAGTTGGTGTAGACCAGCCGCTGCCCCGACACAGGGTGATGGAACACGGTGCGGCCCCAGCGGCGAAGCGGATCGCGCCCGATCCAAGCGGGATCCGGCGGCAGCACGTCGAACGCCAGCCAGCCCCCGGAAACCAGACAAGCCCGCGTCGCGCGCAGAAAGCGCTGCAGATCGGTGGTTGTATATAGGTGCTGCACGCTGTGGAACGCGGCCACGGCCAGGACAAAGCGCGGCCTGCAGGCAAAGCTGCGTAGGTCCGCTCGCACAAGCAGGCAGCGCTGGCGGCGGGCTGCGGAAAGGCGCAAGACTCGTCGTGAAGCCGCGGCCAGCATCGCCGCCGACCGATCGAGCCCGACCACCGTGTGGCCGTCATGCAACAGCGGCAGCAGCAGCCGTCCTGTGCCGCAGGCCAGGTCCAGCACTGGGCCGGCCGGCGCGAACTGCATGCGGTTGCCGGCCAGGCGGCGGTAGAAGTTGATGTCAGCGCGGCGCCGGCGGTACTCGAAGTCATACAGCGCGGCGTCCTCGAAGGCCTCGCGGCCACCCGCCTCCTCATCGGCGCGCAGAAAAACGTCTTTCGCCGGCATGGNNGTTGCGAGAGTATGCAATAGATTTACGGCATGCAGGTAATCGTGTTGCTCTCCGGCGGGCTCGACTCGGCTACCGTGCTCGCCTTGTGCCGTGCTCAGGGGTTGCTCTGCCACGCCTTGAGTTTTCACTACCACCAGCGTCACGCGGTGGAACTGCAAGCAGCCGCGCGCGTGGCGCAGGCGTTGGGCGCGGCTTCCCATCGCGTGTGCAAGATTGATCTCGGGGGCATTGGCGGCTCGGCGCTCACCGGCCAGGGTGCGGTGCCCAAGGGTCGTAGCGACGCGGAGATGGGTGGCGGCATTCCCGCAACCTACGTGCCTGCACGCAACACCCTGTTCGTGGCCCACGCGCTGGCGGTGGCTGAGGTCCTGGGCGCCGAGCGCATTGCTCTCGGGATCAACGTCCTCGATTCCTCTGGGTATCCCGACTGCCGGCCTGAATGGCTGCGCGCCATGCAAGAGGTCGCCCGGCTGGGCACCCGGGCCGGGGTCGAGGGACGACCAGTTGAGCTGCTGGCTCCTTTACTGAGCATGACCAAAGCTGAGATCATTCGGGTCGGCGTGGCGCTTGGGGTCGACTATGGACTAACCCATTCTTGCTACGATCCTGCGCCCGACGGCGCGGCTTGCGGCGAGTGCGACTCGTGCCAACTGCGGCGGCGCGGTTTCCAGCAAGCCGGGGTAGCAGACCCCACCCGCTATGCGCATTGAACGAGGAAAAGTCACCTATTTCGCACAGAGCACACAGAGGTCAAAGAGCCAGAGGAGGAAAGAAAAGGGCGAAGTCAGGGCGATCCGAATTCCTTCTTCTCATCCGATCTCTGTGTTCTCCGTGCTCTCTGTGAGGAATAGCTAACTACACTGGCTAGTACACGCGGGTACCCCAGCGGCTGCCGAACGGTCCCGCACCCAGAAATGCCGGGCGCAAAGATGCGGGACGAACCAGGTCGGCCAGACTGGGGATGGGCGTGAATACCGGAGATCGGAGGTCGGGGGCTTGGGCTCGCGCCGGGGCCTCGCGCGACGGCGCGGCGGCCGGGGGCTCCACCGCCCGGTCCGGCGCGCCGGGCTGGACGGGGCGACGATCGTGCCGGCCGCGACGACGGCCCGGGCGCTCGTCGGCCTGCAGGTCGAGGGGCAGCTCCTCATCCGTGACGGCCACGACACCACCATCAGGCGCAAGCAACGGTCGGCCCACCAGTGTGGAGGCGCTGCTTTCCGCGTCGGCAGCGATTTCCACCAGCCGTACCGCGTCCTCATAGAACTCGCGGTTCTCTAGCCGCAGACGCTTGCGGTGGGGGTTGCTCGACGGGAACAGGTAACGGGTAGTGAGCAGGATCTGGCGCGCCAGCTCCGAATCGCGACGCGACACCTTGAGTTGCTCGACAATGGATTGCGCCGACTGCAGCACCAACTGTCCCAGGTTGGGAAAAGCAACGCTGTCCGGGTGCAAAGCATCGCGCAAGGGTGGCAGCAGCAGCGCGGCCAGCACCAGTGCATCCGAGGGTGTTGCGTCGTGGGTGATGGTCCAGCGATCGACAGCGGCGAGATAGGCCCAGAAGCGAGCGATGCGCACCCGGCCGGGTTCATCGACCGGCTCTTGCTGGAGCGCCCTGGCCAGATCGGGCGACAGGACTTCAAGCAAGCCGGTGCCGAGTAGAAGCTCGAAGGAGCGCCGGGCCGCGCCCGCACGTAGCAGGCGGAAGAACTCCTCGGAAACCCTCGACTGGGCACACTTGGCGACTTCGCCTTTGTGCTCCATCATGCGCCGGTAGGTTTCCTGCTCGATAGTGAGATCGCAGCGGGCGGCAAATTTCACCGCCCGCAGAATGCGAACTGGATCCTCTCGGAAGCGGATGTCGGGGTCGCCAATGGTTCGGACCAAACGCGCCTCCAGGTCGACGAGTCCGTTGACATGGTCGATGACCTGGCCAGTCTGCATGTTGTAGAAGAGACCATTGATGGTAAAGTCGCGACGGCGGGCGTCCTCGATAGCATTGCCGAACTCATTGTCGTGCCGGATGAGCAGGTCGTTCTTCTCGGAGCCGTCGCCATTTCCTTTGCCGCCCTGGTCGTCCTCGACCGCGCGCGGATTGGCGCGAAACGTGGATGTCTCGATGATCTTCCTGCCAAAAAAGATATGAGCCAATCGGAAACGCCGGCCGATGATGCGGCAATTCCGGAATAGGCGGCGCAACTCATTGGGCTTGGCGCTGGTCGCTACATCGAAGTCCTTGGGCTTGCGACCGAGCAACAGATCGCGCACGCAACCTCCAACCAGATAGGCCTCATGCCCGGATTGGTGGAGCCGCTCGACTACCTTGGCGGCATCGGAATCGATTTGCTCAGGCCTTATCTGCATTCCAGTGTCCCGTAGCATGGCCGACAGCTTCGGGCAAGACTAGTGACCTGATTCCACGACAGTGAGGGGTTGGAACTCTATAGCCCGAGCGGCAGGAGGGCGTCCTTGTATAGGTCCTCGCGCTTCGGGGGAGCGGGGCGCGCACGCTGGGCGTGAGGCCTCCCGCTGGCGCCGGGCGCGACACGCGCCGACGAGCCGCCGACCGTCTGGGCAGACCGATGGGTGGATTTGAAATGCGCTGCGGGGGCCTGGGCGGCTGGCGCGGCAGGAACCGCTGCAGGAGGCGGCTGAAATGCAGCCACAAGTGGTTGAGGTTGCAAAGGCGGTGCGGGCAAGACCGGGAACGCAGCGCTTGCAGCCGGCGGTGTCGGAGAGGCTGGTGACACCGAGATTTGCGTTGCAACCGACGGCGGTGAGACCGAAGCGCTGCATCGGTGCACTTTCAGCAGCGCAAGGGCCACCAGGAAGCTAAGAATGGCAGCCACCACGAACATGGCCACGCGGGAGACCCACGGATCACGCGGCACGTTCAGCGAATCGTCGTCGGCGCGGAACATGCCACTGCGCGAGAGGAAACCGCCCCCAGTGGTCCAGCGGCCAAACAAGCGCGCCAGGGCCGGCAACTTGCTCTTGCCGCTGTGGCTGGGCCGCCGAGGAACCTCCTCGGTTTTCTCGTCGGTCACGCTCTCTGGCACGCCGACTGGCACCTGCGGGCTCGACGGCGCGACGGCGGTAGGCAAGGGCTTGGGCCGCGCACGCAGATGGATCTCGTGCCCGAGTACGGTGCGGGCCGCGCGCGGAGAAGGGTCCCCCTCGGGATTCACGGGGGGCGGCTCGTCGCCGCCGAAAAAGCCAGGTCTGGTGTTGCTGCCCGCCATACGCGTATATCGAGGGTATCCCAGGCAGGCCGCGGTTTCCAGGACCCCAACTGGCCATCCGGCAAGGATGCGCGTGCCCTTGGGCTTGGGCCGCGATACCCTGGCACCCGCTATGCGCATATGCTTTGTGGTCAACAGCGTCAGGACGCAGCGGCCGACCTATACCACCGCCCTGCTCGCCTTTGCAGCGAATCGGCGCGGACATGACGTGGCCCTGGTGTCAATTGACGATCTATCGCATGGCGACGATTGCGTCGTGTTCGGGGAGATCGTGCGTGCCCCTGGGACGGAAGCAGACGCGACGGGATTCGTTCGCGCGTTGCTGGCGGCGGACCCGGCCAAGGAGCACGCGCACCTCAACGACTTCGACGTGATCTTCCTGCGCAACAACCCGCATGTGACGGATGGGGCGGCAGTGCGGTCCAACCCGGCCATCGAATTTGGCCGCCGCCTCAAGCAGGCGGGGGCGATGGTGTTGAACGATCCGGATGGCCTGATGCGCGCGGGATCCAAGATGTACCTGGCGGGTTTCCCCACAGAGATCCGTCCCCGGACCCTGACCACGAGGTCGTCCGACCGTGTGCGCGCCTTCCTGCGCGAACTGGACGGGCCAGCGGTGATCAAGCCGCTCTATGGCTACGGGGGCCAGAATGTCTTCTTCGTAGCGCGCGGTGAAACTGTCAACTTGGCGCAGATCATCTCCGCCGTGCAGAGCGAAGGCTACTTGATCGTGCAGGAATACCTGCCGGCGGCGGAGAGAGGCGACAAGCGCGTGTTGATGGTGGGCGGAATCCCCTTGCAGGCCGGCGAACGAGTGGCCGTTTATCGGCGGGTGCACCCCAAGGATGACATGCGCAACAACATGCACGTCGGGGCTGTGCGACGGGCATGCAAGCTGAGCGCCTCGGAACGCGGCGTGTGCGACCTGATTCGCCCGCGCCTAGTTGCCGATGGGCTCTACTTCGTGGGGCTCGACATCGTGGGCGACAAGATTCTGGAAATCAACGTCTTCGCCCCTGGCGGCATCAACAACATGAACGAGCTATATCGCGTCGACATGGGCGATGCGGTGATTGCCGACTTGGAGCGAAAGGTGAGGCTGCGCGGCGCCTATCGCGATCCCGTGCCGCCCCACGTTTTCATGAGGGGATAGGCTGCGCAGGGCGGCCGGTTGGCGGCGCCGTCCATGACAGGCGTCGATGGTACTTGACGGAGCGCCCCGCATGCGGCACCTTCTCTGCCTCGAACGTGATGCGGGGTGG
>PMJE01000193.1 GCA_003157315.1 Myxococcales bacterium
CGCGCAGGATGAGAGGCCGGCGAAGCGGCTCGGCGCCAGCCGTGATCTGATCCAGGAAACGTTCGACCAGAGCGGTCTTGCCGATGCCCGAAGCGCCCTCGACCAGCACCAGAGCAAGGTTGCCGTCGCACGCGCTGCCGTAGCCACGGCGCAGGGCCCGCATTTCTTCCCTGCGCCCGATGAAGAGCTGGGCGCCAGTCCGAACCGGCCCCGCTTCAGCCTCGGACAGCGGCGGGGGCGTGGTACCGGCGTCGAACTGGGCCAGGATCTCCGCACCGCGGGGCCGCTGCACCGGATCGCGCCGCAAAAGCTGCACACACAGCCGGCTCAGCTCGGGATCAGCCAGGGGATTCACCTCGATGGGTGCGGGCGGATCCTCGCTCTGCTTCTTGAGCAGGATTTCCATCATATCGCCTTGATGGGGCAGGCGCCCGGTCAGCACTTCGTACAGCATGGCGCCCACGGAGTACCAGTCGGCGGCGGGCTGCGAGGGACCGCTCTTCGCCTGCTCGGGCGCCATNNTCTGGCGTCACTAGCACGTTCGACGGCTTGAGATCGCGGTGAATGCAGCCGGCTGCGTGCATGGCGTGCACCCCAGCGCAGAGTTGCTGCAGCGCCGCGCGCAAGCGCTTCTGATCGGGTTGCGAGCGGGACGTCGCCCGCCCAGGCCTGGTGGTGCGTTGCGTGTCAGCGCTTTCCGACACGGAAGGCACTGGGAGATTGCCCGCCAGCGCTCGCCCCAGCAGAAAGGCGTCAAAGGGCACGCCCGCGACGTACTCCATGGTGAAGAACCACAGCGGTCCCTCGCAGATCAGCTCGTGCAGAGTGGCCAGGTTGGGGTGCTTGATGTCAGCTAGCGCGCGGAACTCGCCTTTGAACCGGTACAGGTCCATGCCGTCCCACAGGTCCAGCAGCTTGAGCGCAACCTCGGTGCCCAGCTGTCGATCGAAAACCAGATACACGGTACCCATACTCCCGCTGCCGAGGAGGCGGATGACCTTGAACCGATCCGTGCCTACGAACGACATCGCAAGTGCCCAAGCGGGAGCTTCGCGCGACCTGCGATCATGGCGCATAGTCTACCGCATCGCGAACCGGCCAACCGGCGGCAGAGCGCGCGAGGCTAGCTTTTCTTGGATACTACGGTGCAGGCAAGCAGGAGTTGCCCTGGCTAGCCGGGATGGACTGATGGGCGGGCTCACCCTTGCGCAAAGCGGGACGTTGACCGGGCACCGACCGCAACGGGAGATGGGCCGGCGGCGCGGCAGCGGGCTGGTCCACCACGGGCGCGACCGGTCGGATGATCTTCTGGGCTGTGGTGGGTCCGTTTACCGCCAGGTGGCCGCGCAAATGCCGCACCATCTTGCGACCGATGCCCTTGATGCGCGCCAACTCTTCGACCGTGCGAAAGGGATGCTTGTGGCGATAGGCCAAGATGTTGCGGATGCGCGCCGGGCCGATGCCGGAAAGCAGGCGCAGTTCCTCGGGTGAGGCGGTGTTGAGGTTGACCACACCTTCTAGCGTGGCTTTCTGCGCCCGAGCCGGAGGGGCCAGCCCGAGCATGAACATGAGAGTCACCACGCAGCCGCGCGACATGCTCTTGTTGTCGGCGCTCGAGCAAGGAAGTTGCTACCCAATAGCTTTCGCTGGTTACTTCTCCGGCAAGACCGCTGGGCAATCATCAAAGTGCAAGACCCGCCCCTTGCCGGCTCGCTTGCCACACAGGAGCGCATGATCCGCTCGGCGCAGGAGTTCGTCCGCATCGATCTGTAAGCCGTCGTCGTCGGTAGTGGCGACGCCGAAGGTCGCGCCCACGATGCCGTGCTCGTCGATGGGCTGGCCCGACAAGTTCTGCAGGATGCGGCCTGACACCATGCACGCCTGGGCCGCGTTGGTCTCAGGAAGCAGGATGACGAACTCGTCCCCGCCGAAGCGAGCCACGATGTCCACTTCGCGCAGCCCGGTCCGCAAGCGCTGCGCCACGGTGACCAGCACGCGATCGCCGGCCTCGTGGCCGAAGCGATCGTTGACCTGCTTGAATCCATCAAGATCGACCAAGGCCAGGCTTAGGCTGCGCGGGTGCCGGCGCATACGCACGAATTCGTCACGGATACGCTCGGACAGGTGGCGCCGGTTATGGAGGCCGGTTAGCGGATCAGTGATGGCCAGCTTCTCGNNGCGCGCCGAACTCGAGCGCCGCCAGGCCCAGCCGCTCGCCGCGAAAGCCAAGTGGCACGACGACCGCCGAGCGACCGTCGAGGAAACCGCAAGGCGCGATCTGGCGCGTGGGAAAGCGCACGGGCCCTTCGCTACGACCCTTCTCGCCAAACATCAGCGTGGCCTCGCTCTCCTCGGTGACAAGGTTGGGTTCGGTGAAGAGTGCGATCGCACCAGCGCGAATCCCCAGGCGGGGCAGATGCTCAGCCGCAGCCTCGCCAAGCGCGTCCAAGCTGGGCGCCGCCAGCATGGCAGCGGTGGCCTCGGCCACTGTCCCCATGAGGGCCACCAACTCGCCGCGCTGCTGAGCCTGCGCGATGGCCGCCATGTCACTCGACACCAGCAACGCCTCCTGAATGAGGTCGTAGATTCGACCCCGCGTGGCGGCATCGTGGACGCAGGCCAGGGCATCACGCCGCAGAACCAAGAGCACGTCATGCGTGGTACCAACCGAGCTATCCCGACGGAGCAGGGCATAGCAAATGTCTTCCACGCAGTTGACAAGGGCGGGTGCCTCCGGTTCGGCGACCTGCTGAAGGAAAGCAGTGAACAGACGCTCTTCCCAGTCCTCGGGCACGAAGTCGAATCCGCTGTGCGCGGCCTGACGGAGATTGGCGACCACGTTCTTCTGGCGGGCCCGCAAGACCTCGGCGAAGTCCTGCGCCTCACCCGGCGAGGGCCAGGACAGCACGCGTTCGCGGCTTCTCGTGTTGCACCCGCAGGAACGGCGACGCACAAACTCCGTCTCAAAGGTGATGGCGCGCTTGAGCAAAGCGGTTCCGTGCAGCGCCCCAGCCAAGCTGCGAACCGCATGGCGGACTTGTTCAGTCACCGGCTGGCGTACGGTGGTGAGCGGCACACGCGCGTAGCGAGCGAAGTCCAGATCGTCGAATCCCACCAGCGACAGATCGCGCGGCACCCGAATCCCGCGCCGGTCAAGCTCGTCGAGCGCCCCCAAAGCCATGACGTCGTTGGCGCACACGATAGCGTCCACTTCACCCACCCCCAGCCCGCGGCGGTCGAATATCTCGGCCACCGCCAGGCCTCCGCTGGCGCGGTTGAAATCGCCAAATCCCATGCGGCGCGCGTCGACATGCATACCCTGCTCGGCCAGCGCGCGGACGAAGCCACGATAGCGCGCCTGCGCCTCGGGGTTGGCGGTTGGGCCAGCAATCATGGCGATCTTGCGCCGCTCGTGCGCCACAATCAGGTGCTTGACCGCGGTGTACATCCCGACCTCGTTGTCCATCAGCAACGAAGACATGCCTGGAATCTCGACCCCCANNGGCATCCACGTTGTGCGGGCCCACGAGGTCGAACACGAAACCCTTGGGATGCTGCAACTCGATGCCCAGCATGCCGCCCGAGATGGCCACGAAGTCCAGGCTCTGCTCGCGTGCCTCGCGCTCTGCAGCCACCAGCACCTGCTTCTGAAACTCGTCGTCATAGGCGTCGGCCAGAAGCCCCAGACGAGGCCCCCGACGAGGAAGACCAGCTTGCGGCTCAGCCATTGACGTCACTTGGCGGCGCAATCGCCACTTTCTCTATTGTGCTCGCGTGGGACCGCGCACTGCAAGGGTTGCGCATCTTTCCGAATATCTCGGGTGCGATAACGACGACATCTCCCACCATGGACTACCCTCATCGGCCCACCCAACCGAGGAGTGAGGCGGCGGGCGGGGTCCGCAGCAGCGACGGCGACGGGAGAATTTCAATCAGTAGTGCTAGCCGCTCTCTTCCGTCCATACGGACAGCAGCTGTAGGCAGACGCCCACGGCAGCCGCCATCCATTCCAGTGACACCCATTCCCGCACAGAGTGAACGGCTTGGCCGCCGGCAAAAAGGTTCGGCGTCAGTAGCCCCTGCGCAGACAATCGCGATCCGTCGGTGCCGCCGCGGATGGCTTTGCGGACCGGTTCCAGTCCCTGGCGCCGGATTGCTTCGACGGCGTACTGCATGACCTTCGGGTCCTTCGCGATGTAGGCGCGCATGTTGCGATATGATTCTTTGATCGTGAGTGCGATCACCACGCCGGGAAAACGCGCCTCGACAGAAGCAAGGATGCCGCGCAAGACTTTCTCGCGCTGGTGTAGCTCGTCGTCGCCGAACGCGCGTACCAGCAGCTTCAACTGCGTGCTCGCCACCTCGCCGCTAATGCAATACGGGTGCAAGTAGGGTTGCCGCCCGTCGGTGGTCTCGGGAAGGAGATCCACGGGCAGGGCTTCCACGATGGCGCAGGCTGCGCGCACGGCGTTTATCATGACGTTCTTCGCGTGACCGGGGTGAACGTCGTGCCCGGTGATGGTGACGACCGCTGTGTCGGCGCTGAAAGTCTCGTCTTCCACCTCGCCCAGATCCGATCCATCCACCGTGTAGGCATACTGCGCGGCGAAACCAGCCAAGTCGAAACCCTCCGTGCCGCGCCCGATCTCTTCGTCAGGCGTGAAGGCGACCCGCAGGCTTCCGTGCCGAAGTTCCGGGTGCTGCCCAAGCCACGCGAGCATCGTCATGATCTCGGCTATGCCCGCCTTGTCGTCGGCGCCCAGCAGAGTCGTTCCATCAGTGTAGATGAGGGTGTGTCCAATGCAGCGAGCGAGATTGGGGTTGGCGGCAACCGTGATCGTCGCCCCGGTCGCAGGCAGAACGATGTCGCCGCCCGCGTAGTCGTGAAGCACCTGAGGCTTCACGTCGGTCCCGGGCGTGCCGTGGTAGGTGTCCAGATGCGCGAGGAAACCCAGCACAGGAATTCTTCCCGTGGCTGGATGCCCTGGCGGCAGATTGGACGGCAGCGTGGCCGTCACGTGGCCGGAGCCGGCCATGGTCGCATCCGAGCAACCCAGAGCGACCAGCTCGCCGACCAGCAGTCGCGCCAGATCCTTCTGCTTTTCGGTCGAGGGAGAACACGAGGCGTTCTCGTCGCTCTGCGTGTCGATTTTCACGTAGCGGACAAATCGCTGCAACAGCGCCCGCCGCTCGGCGGCGTCCAGGGTCCATATCGGCATGGCACTATGCTAGACGCCCTCGTTCCCGCCTGCCCTTCGAATCGACAATCAGATTCGGGCGGCTGCACAGGTTTGGTACACCGTGTGTGCCCGACGTGGGTCAGGGCTCGAAGACAGCCCTTGGCAGGCCCGACTGCCTTACGATGGACAAGAGCGTGCCGATCTTGATTTCGGCATGATCGGGGACCGGTATCGTCACCGTTGTTTCGCCCTCGCGCTTCTGCATGACGATGTGGCTTCCGCGCTGGCGGACCTTGACGAACCCATGTTGCTCCAAAACGGCGCAGAGCTGTCGTCCCGAAAAAATCCTCAGTCTACCCAACGGCGACCTCAAGCCGGGTCACGAACACCTCGCTGTGCATGCGGCTCTGGATCTCCGAAGGGTC
>PMJE01000331.1:0-978 GCA_003157315.1 Myxococcales bacterium
GTTGCGATCGATGATTCGCTCGGCGAAGCCGCCGGTGACGGCGATCCCAAGCGCGCGGGGCGTGACGTCGAGCAAGACTGCGCGGCTGGGCAAACTCTCGCCCGCGTTGGCCAAGTTCTCGGCCTGAATCGCGGCGCCCCAGGCCACCACCTCGTCGGGGTTGAGGTCGGTGCGGGGTGGCCGGCCAAAATACTTTTCCACCTCGGCGCGCACCATGGGCACGCGGGTGGTGCCCCCCACCATGATCACTTCGTCAATCTGCGACGGCGCGAGCTGTGCCGAGGTGAGCACGTCCTGGCAGGTCTGGATGGTTCGGCTGACCAGCCCGCGGATGGCGGTCTCGAAAACGCTGCGTGCGATTTGGAAGCGCAGCGCGAGGGGCTCGCCGCTCGACCCCACCGCGATGTTTTTCAGGTCGCCGCGGGCTTCAGGGAAATCTGACAGGTGGCGCTTGACTTGCTCGGCGGCGATCAGCAGCCGCGAGCGCGCTGCCTGATCGGTGCGCGGGTCGATGCCGTGCTCGGCGTTGAACAGCTCGGCCAATATGTTGAGCAGGGCGCTGTCCATGTCGTCGCCGCCCAGGAAGGTGTCCCCGCCGGTGGCCAGCACCTCGAAGACGTCGTTTTCGACCTGCAGGATGGTGACATCGAAGGTGCCGCCGCCGAAGTCGTAGACCGCAATTCGCTGCGACATGTTCTGGCCTAAACCGTAGGCCAGCGCGGCTGCGGTGGGCTCGTTGAGTACGCGCAGCACATCGAGGCCGGCGATGCGGCCCGCGTCCACGGTCGCGCGGCGCTGGGAGTCGTTGAAGTTGGCCGGGACAGTGATCACGGCCGCGCTGACCGAGTCGCTTAGGAACATCTCGGCGCATTGGCGCAAGTAGCCCAGCAACAGGCCGGAAATTTCGGGGATGGTGTACGTGCGATCCGGCCCAATGAAGACCGCCTGCTCGTTGTTGCCTTCGCGAAGCTCGTAGGG
>PMJE01000331.1:1000-6832 GCA_003157315.1 Myxococcales bacterium
GTGCCCAGATCTATGCCAACGACGGCCATCGAAGTGTTTGTGTGCGGTTAGGGTGCAAGCAGCGAGTGCAAAAGCCATTGTACATCAGGCGCACCGCCGGACTCCAGACTATGTCACGCAGGGGCCCGCGCGCTTGGGTTCACGTGGCGCGCGGGCGGTGATGGTGTCTTGCAGGCCGCGCTGCTCGCCCCTGGCCCCAGGCGTGTTCAGTAGTTCTTCTTGAGTACGGTATCGACGCCTTCGAGATGGAAAAGCGAGAGAGGGTCGACATTGGGGGGGCGGAATTCCGTGCAGGTTGACAAGTAGATGTCCAAGAAGGGGTAGGGAGTTCCACTGGCTGAGGTCAAGTCTGCGCTGGTGAATGTGAAAGCAGTGTTGGGGTTTTCGAGGAATGTTCCTTGACCGGTCACGAACGTGGGCCGACTGTCTGAATAGACAGTGTATCCGGGCAGGTAGAAGTCCGCGTCGGGAGAAGGCGACCAGCTCAGATAGTACGAAGTGGCCGAGTTGGGAACTCCGGTGGCGGGCAAGGAGGGCGAAAGTGTAAAATCCGCGACGGAGACTGGCACTTTCATCGTGGTGGAGATATTGCCGATCTTGTTGTACTCCACCGAAATGCTGACCTCGTCGCCCTGCGAGAAGCTTCCCACGTTGGGAGACGAGAAATAGTAGTTGCCCACATCGGGTCTTTGCAGGAGCTGCACACCATTTATCATCACCACAGCCCCAGCCGGGTTGCCGAAGTCGGTGAGCCGCGTGTCTTCGATCTGCGCGAAGCCAGCATACGTCGTAGGCCCGACGGTCTGGTTATACGCGGCGGGATACGCGCCGACGAACACCAAGAAATTGGAGCTGTCGTCCGTCACCCCTGCGTCGTTCTTCACCCCGGTCTTGCCTGCGCTTCCGTCCGAACAGCCCGCGAGGATGAGGGCGGAACCTGCAACGAGGAATACCAGGATCTTTTGCATGAAGACCTCCGAGGACATGCCGCCGAAAGCTGCGCTCTAGCGCAAAGGCATACTATCATACAATCACATCGCAACCTCGCGGCCACAGCCAAAGGAATCACTCCGGCCACGGCCGCGAGCGGCCCTCACCCGCCGACGCGGAGGTCGGCGGCCTCTCCCCGACGGGGAGAGGCACGGATCTCGATTCGCCAGGTTCCGCGCCGCTGCCTTGGAAAGGACGATGCGATCCGATCTTCTACACCGCCCGCGCGATCTCCGCGATCTCCTGGTCCGACAGCCACTTCTTGCGGTCACAGGCGGCGATCACCCGGTGATAGACCGCCTCGATCTGCTGCGCGTTCAGCTCAAACCCCAGGTGTTGGCAGCGGTCGACCACGGCGTGGCGGCCACTGTGCTTGCCCACCACCAGCTGGCTTGCGGGCACGCCCACCGTGTTGGGATGCATGATCTCGTAGGTGGTGCGTTCTTTCAGGAATCCGTCCTGGTGAATTCCTGCCTCGTGGGCAAAGGCGTTGCGGCCCACGATGGCCTTGTTGGGCTGAACGCCCACACCGATGATCTCGGTGAGCAGTTGGCTGGCCGGGAAGAGCTGCGGGGTCACGATGCCGGTTTCGAAAGGCAAGACGTCGTGGCGTACCTTGAGCGCCATCACGAATTCCTCCAGCGAGCAGTTGCCAGCCCGCTCGCCGATGCCGTTGACGGTGCATTCTACCTGGCGCACGCCCGCCTGCACCGCCGCGATGGAGTTGGCGGTCGATAGTCCCAGGTCATTGTGGCAATGCACGCTCACCACGGCTCGACCGGCCAGGGCCTGCACCACTTGACCGACCAGCTGGCCATACTCGGCTGGGATCGAGTAGCCGACGGTGTCAGGCAGGTTCACGATGCGGGCGCCTGCATCGACCACGGCCTGGGAAAATGCGATCAGGCTGGCGGCCGAGGTGCGGGTGGCGTCTTCCGCGGAAAACTCGACCTCGTCGACATACCGGCGCGCCAACTGCACCGACTTGATGGCGATCTCCAGCGCCTTCTCCTGTGTCATCTTCAGTTTATGCGAAAGATGCAGGGGGCTGGTGGCGATGAAGGTGTGGATGCGGGGCCGCTTGGCTTTGGCCAGCGCCTTGGCCGCGCGCTCGATGTCGCCGGTGTGGCAGCGGGCCAGGGCAGCGACCGTGATTCCGCTAAACTCTTGTCCGATCTTGTCGACTGCCTCGAAGTCGCCGTCGGAGGCCATGGGGAAGCCGGCCTCCATCGCGTCGACATTCAATTCCACCAGCTTGCGCGCCATGCGCAGCTTTTCTGCGACGGTCATGCTGCAACCACAGGATTGCTCGCCGTCGCGCAAGGTGGTGTCGAAGATGAAGACGCGGTCACTCATGGGGTGGGCTCCTTTCAATCTGGGGCACTCTAGCGACTGCGGTGTCTTCTGGCGAATTGATTCTCATGCAAACCTGCATCAGTATGACTTATAGTTGGCTACTCTGGACAGGAGCCACTGCGATGGACCTACACACCCTGGAAGTCTTCCGTGCCGTTGCCAGCGAGAGGAGCTTCTCGCGTGCGGCGGCGCGCGTCTTGCGAACCCAGCCCGCGGTTTCCATGGCGGTGCAGCGCTTGGAAGCCGAGGTGGGCGAGCCGCTCATCGACCGCGCGGGAAAACAGCTGCGCCTCACCGATGCCGGCCAGGTGGTGTTCGACTATGCCCGGCGCCTGGACAACCTGCGCGCCGAAATCGGCGTGGCCTTGGCCGAGTTGCGCGACCAGGGCGCCGGACGGCTGTCGATCGGTGCCAACGAATCGACCACCTTGTACCTGCTGCCGCTCATCGCGCGCTACCGCAAGCGGTATCCGCGCGTGAAGGTGCAGGTTCGGCGCAGCCAATCGCGCCGCATCCCGGTCGAGATATTGGAGGGCGATCTCGAGATGGGCGTGATCAGCTACGAGCCGCAAGATGACCGGCTGGTCGCGCGTATCATCTACACCGATCACCTGGCCTGCGTGGTTTCACCCCAGCACCGTTTCGCGCGTCGGCGCTCAGTTTCTGTTGCTGACCTGGGCGCAGAGTCGTTCATCGCTCACAACGAGATGTCGCCCTACAAGGAGGTCGTGCTACGCCAGTTCGAGCGGCTCAAGGTCCCGCTTCGCCAGGATGTCGAGATGCCCACGGTGGAGGCCATTCGCAAGATGGTCCAGCGCAACCAGGGCGTGGCCTTTCTGCCCCGCATGTGCGTCGAGGAGGAGATCGCCCAGGGGATGCTGCGCGAAGTGCAGGTGACCGACTTGCAGACCGAAAGGAAGATCCGACTGGTGTATCCCGCGGGGCGGACTCTCAGTCACGCCGGCCGGGCGTTTCTCGATCTGCTGTAGTGTTCTGCCGGTGGCCGGCGTTGTACTTCGTGTGCAATCGGCCGGTGGGCCTTGTACTTCAAGTACAATCTACCTGTCGAACTGCATTGCGTGTACGACAGCGATTGCAAGACACCACTCAAGTGCGCCGTGGATCAACGCTGCCACAATCAGTGCCAGGCGAGTCTCGATTGCCCGACTGGGCAGACCTGCACCACCTCGAAAACCTGCGCCGAACCGAGCCAGGTTGACTCGCACAACAACCTCATTCCGGTTGACGGTGGTGTTAGCAGCTCCGATGCTTCGGCCTCCGGTGGCTCTGGCGGTTCAATCGGTCCGAACCTTGATGCTCCCGCAGATCTTGCCGTGGACGTGCTGAGGAGCACCGGGGGCGCCAATAGCACTGGAGGCGGCAGCGGAGGTGCGCCGGGCACAGGGGGTTCAATCCCGCCGAGCCCTGATGCCTCCCCAGATCTGCCTGTGGACGCACCGGCGAGCACCGGCGGCACACCCGCTTCAGGGGGCAGCCCGGCAACTGGCGGCACCCCAGCTTCTGGTGGCATCCTCGCTCTAGGGGGCATCCCCAGCACTGGCGGCGCCACAGGATCGGGCGGCGCGACCAGCCCGCCCGACGCTGCCGTCGATCAAAGGACGCCAGACGCGACCTTCATGTCGCCGGACCTGTCACCCGCGACGCCAGACTTGGCCCCTGATGCGCCCGCGGCCACCCTGCCCGACGTTTCCGTTGCGATTGACAGCCCGGTTGTGATTGCTTCCGGCGGCACATCCGCGAGCGGTGGCGCTTCTGGAGGAGCTACCACGGCATCCGGCGGCATATCCGCGAGCGGTGGCGCTTCAGGGGGAGCCATGGCTTCGGGCGGCACATTGGCGCCCGATGCCTCGGCCACGGATTGTACCGGCCACACTTTCGAGGGCGACTACACGGTGGCCAACTCGGCTGATGCTCTTGCACTGAGTGGCATCCGATGCATCACGGGGGGCCTCACCATCAGCGGCGCATCCATAGCCAATCTTGCGGGCCTAGAGAGTCTCGTGTCGGTCGGGGGCGCCATGACCATGGCCAATTGTCCGGCGTTGACCAACATCGATGCGTTGTCAAGTATGAACAGTGTAGGCAGCTATCTATACATCAACGACAATTCGTCCTTGGCCAATCTGGATGGCCTTTCTGGCTTGATCCAAACCAACCAGACCGCTCACTACGGCTACGCCCTCTACCTCAATAACAACGCCAGCCTGTCCGATATCAGCGGTCTCAGGAACCTCGCCTACGCAACGGACGTCGTCAACATAGCCTACTGCCCTTCGCTCACCAACCTCAGTGGCCTCGGCAAGGTCACAAGCGTAAGCAGCACCAACGGGGTCACGATTTCGCAAAACAGCAGCCTGACCAGCGTGGCCGGGCTTGGTCTTGTGTCGGCTGCGATCCTCACTATCTCTGCATGTCCCGTGCTGACCAACCTCGACGGACTAGGTGGCCTCATACAAGTCAGTGGCACGCTCGCGATTTCTGACAACACCATTCTGAACAGCCTATCCGGTCTCCACAATCTAATCAGCACAGGAGGCATGACCATCACCAATAACTCGGCGTTGACCGACCTGACAGGACTGGACAACGTCGCTTCTGGTGGAACCGTCAATATCAGCAACAACGTTTCCCTGCTCAGTGTCGCCGGACTGGGCGGCCTGAGATCAACCGGAAGCTTGTACATCAGCAATAATACCAGCCTAAACAGTCTGGCAAGTCTGAGCCTTCTTGCCCAGCCCGGGGACCTGAATGTGTCCTCGAACACCTCCCTCGCCAGTCTGGCGGGACTGTCAAGCGTGACCTCGGCTTCCTCGGTGACTATTTCTGGCAACGCCATTGCCGACCTGACTGGGCTGGACAAGCTCGCGTCGGTAGGCGGCGGTGGCCTGACTATCTCCTCCAATCCCAATTTGGCCAAACTGAAGGGACTCTCCAAGCTTACGTCGGTTGGCGCATTGTCCATCACCGGGAACCCCTCGCTCACTGATCTGACGGACCTCAGCGGCCTGACAAATTCCGGAAGTGGTCTGTCCATCTCCGGCAATTCGTCCCTGGCCAGCCTGCAAGGTCTTGGCAACTTGAAATCTGTCACCAGCCTCGGGATCGACAGCAATACGAGCCTCGCCAACCTGGATGGTCTCAACGGTCTTGCTTCTCTGGGTGCTGCCGGCGGAGGGTCCATCTCTATTACCGGGAACAACGTGCTCAAGAGTATCAGCGGTCTGAGCAGTGTGCCCAACTTCAGCCTATACTGGTTAAACGTAGCCAATAATCCGCAATTGCTCAGTCTGCAGGGGCTCGATCACCTGACCGCTACTACATACTCCGTCTCCATTACAAACAACGCGGCCTTGACGACGTTGCACGCCCTGGGGAGTCTCTCCAGCATCTACACTCTGGCGATCACGGACAATGCCTCCCTTCCGACATGCGAGGCAAACTGGCTAGCCCAACTTCCACACGGTG
>PMJE01000401.1 GCA_003157315.1 Myxococcales bacterium
CAGGGTGAAGGCCGTGCCCGTGGCAAGCCCGCGCACGCTGGTGCCGCCGTCGAAAAGCAGGCGCAGGCTGTGGGCGACACCTGACAACCCCGGACCATCGTGGAGACCCTTTCCACTAGTCGGATCCAAGAAGTGATTCGCCCCGCGCTCGGGCGGCGTCTTGGCCAAAACCGCACCTGCCATCACCCAAGCGCCCGCGCCCGCCACGCCGTCAGGTCCTGGCCGATAGCCGCCGGCCGGGTCAAGCGCGTCGAGCCTGGCCTGCAAAGCCCGCCGCTCGTCCCGGCCAAGTAGGTCGAAACCAAGGTGCAAAGGCTCAAGAACCCCGAGAGGTCGTCCCAAACGAGCCAAGACGTTGTGCAGCCGGGAGGCTTCCACCGCTCGCTCAGTAAGGCCGGCATGCGTGGTGGCGGGCTCGTACGCGTGTGCGGCCAGATGGATGAAAAAGACTCCCACACACACCAGCGCTGCCAGAATGATCCGCGCACCGGCAAGGCTGGTCCGCGTCATGGCTTGCCTCCTGGTGCAAGCGACGGGGTCGACAGGGGTGCAAGCCCGGTGCTCTCGGCCGACGGGAGTTTCACCTCGGGCAAGTGGCTCTCCGCCAGCTTGGCGAGACGCAGGATCATCGACGCTTCGGCACACTGGGAAAGGCCGCAGCTCAACTGCATCACGACCCCTTTCTCACGCAGCAAGAAAGCAAATCCGGTCACGTCGCCGCCGCGCGCCCGCAGCGATGCATCTCCCATCTCCTCCGTCGCAACCGCTCCTGGCAAATCGCTGAGCAGCTTCCGGTATTGCGCCTCAGCGGCTTCCGAGCCAATCGCCCACACCCGCAAGCCGACATCGTAGGTTTCGGGCTTGTCGCTGGCCTTGAAGTGTCGGCTGTCATAGACGTCGCTGGTGGCTCGGTCAACCAACTTGCCCACCTCGAGTTTCCCCGCGTATCCAGTCACGCCGCGCACCTCGTCCTCGGACAGAAGCGACGAAACGTCGAGCAAAACCGACGAGCCAACCCTGGTCTCTTCCGCCAGGTGCTTGGAGGCGGTAGCGGGCGAGGCGCCGTCGAGCTCCAGCCCGGCCGGTTGCACCTCCCAGGCTGCCGCCGTCCGGACGGCGGGACCGCCACCCATGAAAACCAGGTGCCGGTAGTGGGACATGGAGGATTGCCATTTTTCCAAGCGCGCGCGGTTTGCACGCTGGGCGAAGTCGTGGCGCGGTTCGCCGGTCGGAAAACTGCTATCGCTGCGCCATGCCACGTAGCCCCGCCGGTAGACGACGAGGGTAAATCGTCGCAAGCGAACACCCTCTCCCCGCGGCAGTTCTGCCGGGATGCTCAGGCGATAGCGGCCATCCGCACCGGTTTCGGCGACGGCCTCTAGCGCGGCTGCCGGCCCCTGCAGGCCGATGCCACGCTCGAATGCCCATGCTCCCGCCACCACAGCGCCTGCCAACGGCCGGTCGGTTTCGCCGTCGACCACCAGCCCATCGAAGGGCCCCAAGAGATCGCCTGGCCGCAACGTGTCTGGGCGTGCCGAGAACGGTGCATTCTCCACCATCGGGCCGCAAGACGACAGCGAAGCAGCAAGCAGGACGGCCACGGTCAACTTCGACCAAGACGCGCCTCGCGCGGATTTGACGCTCTCCGAAATCATTGATATTAATTGCTTCCGAGTGGATGGGTGGATATCACGCCCGTCTCGACAGTGAACGTCCCGCCCGCCTTCTAGTAGAGGATGGAACGCCTTGCAACGTTCGCCGGCCCTTTCTAGCAACGATTCAAGAAGAAGCTCATGAGTTGTCTTCAATGTGGCGGGGTGCTCGAGGATGGTGCGGCCTTTTGCCAGCGCTGCGGTGCTCCGGTGGGACTACCGCCCGAGGGCGACTCTTCCCTGGTCTGCTCTGGCTGCGGCAATCGCAACCCCATGGGGACCAACTTCTGCTACGCCTGCGGGCGCCGTCTCGGCCACACCACTCCGATGAGCGCGGACGCCTCGGCAGCATTGGCCGCCGCGGTAGCCGCCCGGCCGGTGGTGGCTGCCAACCCGCCCGGCGGGCCGCGGCTGGTGGCCGTGCGACGTGATGGCAGCGACGGCGAATCGTACCCTATTGCAGGCGATCAAGTCGACATCGGGCGCAGTGAAGGCGATCTCCATTTCGATGATCCGCACCTCGCCCCTCGCCATGCCCGCATCAGCTTGAGGGCCGGCCAACATGTGCTGACACCCCTGGAACCACGCAACGGAGTCTACCGGCGCATCAGCCAACCGGTGGAACTGACGGACGGCAACCTGATCCTGATCGGCAAACAGGTCATGCGCTTCGAGTTCTTGTCTGATGTCGAGAAAACTCTGCGTCCAGCCGTTGAATACGGCATGGTCCTTTTCGGCACTCCGCTCAAGGCGCCTTGGGGTCGCCTGCGCCAGCTCACCTCAGCGGGAACGAGTCGCGACATGTTCCACCTAACGCGCAGTGACCTGGTGCTCGGCCGCGAACAGGGCGATATCGTCTTTTCAGATGATGAGTTCATGTCCCGCCGGCATGCCCTGCTGCAGTTTCGCAATGGCAGTGCGCTCTTGTCAGACCTGGGCAGCTCGAACGGCACCTTTGTCCGACTCACCGGACAGCACCCCCTGGCCCCAGGGGAAATGATTCGCCTAGGCGATGAACTCTTGCGCTTCGAGATAGGTTGAGGCGAAGCTTGTAGGTATTCACACAACGACGAGTCAAAGCCCCGCGGATGGCAAGTTCTCCTGAAATCAAGATCACGGTCTACGGCAAGACCGACGTGGGCCTGATGCGTGAGCACAACGAGGACAACTTCCTCGTGGTGGACTTTGCCAGTGCGCAAAAGCCTTCGCCGGAGGCGTCGCTCGATTTTTCGCTGGGAGAGAAGGGTGCGCTTTTCCTGGTGTGCGACGGCATGGGCGGCGCCGCAGCGGGCGAGGTCGCCTCAACCATGGCGGTCGAGTCCATCTCGTCGGCGGTTGGCAACGCCGGGCCGCTGTCGCGGGAGCGTTTCGCGCGTCGTCTGCGTCGATCCATCGAGGACGCCAACGAGAGCATCTTCACCCAATCGCGCGACAACCAGAGCGAGCGCGGCATGGGCACGACCTGCACGGCGGTCGGGCTGGTTGACGAGGCTTTGCTGATTGGGCAAATCGGGGATTCGCGCTGCTACGTGCTGCGCGGCGGCCACCTGAGCCAAACCACCAAGGACCAGTCTTTGGCCTGGCAGCTCATCGAAGCCGGCGCCATGACCCTGGAAGAGGCCAAAGGCTTCGAGCATGCCAACATCATCCTGCAGGCGCTGGGCGTCCAGGAGAAGGTGGAGGTCGTGCTCTCGCAAGTCTCCCTCCGTCGGGGCGACGTTATCCTGGTTTGCTCGGATGGGTTGCACGGCCCGGTCAGCGACGAAGAAATCAAGAGCATCCTGCTGGAAGAGCCCGACGTGAGAAAGGCTTGCGATCGGCTTATCGCCTGTGCCAACGAGCACGAGGGTCCCGAC
Organism: Myxococcales bacterium; assembly: GCA_003157315.1. The sequence continues at coordinate 3,509 of PMJE01000401.1, forward strand.
AACATTACCGTGGTCCTCGCCCGATTCGACGGTCCTGGGTTGCCTGAGCCGGTTGCCGAGGATGAGGTGAAGTTTCTGGCCTACGACCCAGGTCAGGATCCGGAAGACCCTGAGCCCGAAAGACCACCGCTCCCGACCGAAAAGGTGACCGGCGAAACCGCCCCGGCCAATGGAATGCGTTCGACCGTACCCGAACTGGTCGTAACGAATGAGCCTGCCGCCGACGCCAACCCTGCCGCTGCTTCCGCCGCACCGACCAGTTCGTCCGCACCGCCGGTTTCCGAGGCACGCCCTCTGCTTGCCTTTGTTCTGGTCACCCTGCTGGCGGCACTAGCCGGGGCCCTGTTTCTAGTTTCTCAGCGTGGAAAGATACCAGACCGCAGCTTCGAGGGGCCAAGCCTCGCCGCGCAGACCCGGATGGCACCGCCGCTGACCGCATCTCCATTGACTGCACATCCACAGATGCTTGTCGCGCCCGACCATCCAGCCGACGACGCCGGGGCACCGCGCTAGTTGAGGGAAGCCATGGCGACCAGGCGATGCCCCAAGTGCAAGACCGTCGCCGAGCCGGATGCTCATTTCTGCGGCGTTTGTGGCGCACCTGTACCGATTACCTCTGAGAACTTCGATCGGGCGCTCGACCGCGCCCTCGACTCGGCCCTCGCTCAGCCTGTGCGTGTGCTCAGCCCGGCAGCCGGCGTGCCCGTAGGCAAAGCCAGCGCCGGCCGCTCGGGGCCGGTTCCCGTGCGGTCGCTCACACCACCCCCAGTCGCCGTCCCTGCACGCCCGGTTTCCTTGGACAGCCTGCTCGGCCGGACTCTGAAAGACCGGTACCGGGTGGAGCGCAAGATCGGCGAAGGAGGATTTGGCGCGGTCTTCGAAGGCAAGCAGCTCACTACCGGACGGCCGGTGGCGCTCAAGATCCTGCACCCCCATAGCGTGGCCGACGCCACCGTGGTGGCTCGCTTCAAGCGCGAGGCCGAGGCCTGCTCGCAACTCCGCAATCCGCACACCGTTACCATCTACGATTTCGACCAGGCCGAGGACGGAACCCTCTACCTGGCCATGGAGCTGGTACGGGGGGAAAGCCTGCAAGAGATCCAGCACCGCGACGGCGTCATCGAACCATCCCGTGCGCTTGGCATCTTGGACCAGGTCGCCGAGGCGCTGGCCGAAGCGCACGACCGAGGCATCGTCCATCGTGACATGAAGCCCGAGAACATCATGGTCGAGCGGCGCGGCGAGGCGGACTATGTAAAAGTGCTGGACTTCGGAATCGCCAAGATCCTGTCAGGCGAGGGAAACAAGGCGATCCCAGCGCTGACCGCCATCGGGCAAACCGTGGGGACCCTGGAATTCATGTCGCCCGAGCAGCTGCGCGGCAAGGCGCTCGACGGGCGTTCGGACATCTATGCCCTCGGCATGGTCGCCTACGAAATGTTGACCGGGCAGCTTCCCTTCAAAGGCGCGAAGAGCACCACGGAAGTCATCCAGTTCCATTTGCAAGAGATTCCCCCTGCCCCATCCAGCCTGCGA
>PMJE01000155.1:0-4030 GCA_003157315.1 Myxococcales bacterium
TGCGAAACGGGCGCTATCCAGCGCGCGCGCAATTATCTCGCGCGGAACCAACTTGTCTCGATACCGTCGAATCGAACGCCGCGCTTGCAACAACTGCTCGGCCTGCTCGGGACTGATCGTGTGCGCGGTGTTGATCGGCCGCAGGTCGCTACGAGGCAAGAACGTGAGCGCCAACGCGCCCGCGCGACAAACCGACACGCAGTGGCCGCAACGGNNAAACCGGGCAAACCGAGACGCAAAACCCATCATGAAGACAGCGTTCCTGGTCGACGACGACGTGGTTCACGGCGGATCTCCTTTGAGCTGCGTTCATAGCGCAAATTCGTAGCCTGGCCACCTGCCCGGAATCGGCGTCCCACCAGACAGAAGCGGTGCGCTTGAGGAAGATGGCCGCTGAACAGGGAAACTCTTTCGCGCAGTACAATCTCGGATTCGCCTACTATCGATACCCTGCACGAGCAAGCCGGGTCGCTCGACTTGGTCAAGGTGCATGGTAGCGCCGACCGGGTGCGCTGCACACGTGAAGGAAGATCATCTGTGACACGAATGCGACGCTACTCCGCGTCGCGCACCCAGTCTTCGACCTTCAGGTCCGGTACTCTGGTCATGTCATCCAGGTTGGCGGTCACAAGAATGGCTCCCACGGCCAAAGCGTGAGCAGCCATCGCGGCGTCGAAGTCCTCAATGCGCTGACCCTTGCGCTCGAGCGCGGCCTTGATCAATCCGAACCGCTCGCTCACTGCGTTTAGCGAAAATCGCGCAAGTGGCGACGGCCCGGGCCCTTGGGGCTGCCGTCACGGGCATGCTGGCATTCCACGCAAAGCTCGACATAGGGCAGGACATCCAGACGCTTTCCGATAGGGTCGCCACACTCGGCGCACAGCCCAAAATCACCGGGTGCCTCGTCCAGCCGCTTGAGCGCGGCCTGAATGCGACCGAGGGCCGTGGTGCGCTCTCGGTTGCGCTTGGACGCAATGACCTGGTTCATTTCTGTGAGCGCTTGCTCCTCCTCTTCCCCGCCCACTGCCGCGGGATCAGTGCGTGCTGGCTCGATGGCCACATCGCCCTCGCTCAGAATCTCCGCACGCAGTTCCAGTAGGCGCTTGCGCAGGCGGTCCAGGCTGGCGGAGCGGCTGTTCACGACGACCCAGAAGCTATCGCCGGTGAGCAAGGAAGGCCAGCGCGTCGAGGTAGCGGTATTTGAAAACCTCGGCGATGGAAGCTTTGCCGCCCGCGTGACCTACACGGTGGGCGGCGCGGATCTCGAGTACGCGATGGCCATTGCGGCGGGAGACTTCAACGGCGACGGCGTTACCGACATCGCGGTGACGACGATGGGTGAGGCGTCCCCGTATCCTGTAGCAGTGAACGTGCTGTTGTCGAACTGCGAGTAGCCCGCGATGAAAGGTGTCAGCGCTGACGTAGATGGCTCTCCAGCGTGGTGACCACGCTGCGCAGATTCGAGTCTTGAGCGATCAGACGTTCGATCTTCTTGACGGCACTGATGACGGTCGAATGATCCTTACCACCAAAGCGGCTGCCAATTTCCGGGAAGCTTGCACCCGTGAGTTTGCGCGCCAAGTACATGGCGATCATGCGGGGCCGGGCCACAGACTGGATGCGGGTCGGCCCACGCAAGTCGTGCAATTTGACGTCGAAGTAGGTTGCCACCTCTCGCTGGATGGCCTCGATGCTGAAGCCCTGCGGGGTTGCGCTCACCAGGTCCTTCAGAACCTCTTCAGCAAACTCCTTGTCGATGCTGTGTCCCGTGATCGAAGATCGTGCTGACAGTTGCAACAGCGCACCTTCCAGCTCGCGGACATTCGAACGGACCGCGGTGGCGACCGCCAGTGCCACCTCGTCGCTCAGGGCCATCTTCTCGATCTCGGCCTTGCGCTTGACAATGGCAACCCGCGTTTCCAAGTCGGGATGGCCAATCTCCGCGATCAGGCCCCAAGCGAACCGACTCCGCAACCGATCCTCGACGCCCGCCAACTCGGCTGGCAGCTTGTCGCAGGTCAGAACGATCTGCTTCTGCGCGAGATGGAGGGCGTTGAACGTGTGGAAGAACTCATCCTGCGAGCTGTCCTTGCTGGAAAGAAACTGGATGTCGTCGATCAAGAGAACATCCGGCGTCTCGCGATAGCACGCGCGAAACTCCTCCATCAGACTGACGCTGCCCGGCTGCTTGCGCTGGTTCATCATCGACCGGATGAAATGAGTGACGAACTGCTCGCAGGTGACCACCGTAATCTTCCAGTCCGGGTGCTGGCGATGAACCTCGTGCCCGATGGCGTGCAAAAGGTGCGTCTTACCCAGCCCGACGCCCCCATAGAGGAACAAGGGGTTGTATTTCGAACCCGGAGCACTCGCCACCATGCGCGCCGCCGCATGACCAAACTGGTTTCTCGCGCCGACCACGAACGTATCGAATGTGTATCGGCCCTCTAGGCCGCCTGGCGTCGGACGCCAAGGCGGAACTTCCCCGACTGACTCGCTCGCGACATCCTGTGACGGGACTGGCATCGCCACCTCCTCCGCAACTTGGAACTCCACGGCGAACGTTCTCTGCGCACGCTCCCGCAGATTCTCCAGAATGGAGGGAAGAAAGTTGTCTTCGAACCATTCTTTGTGAAAGCGGTTGGGTGCCCGCAAGTGGATGCGACCCTCGTTGATGCCCAGGCATTCTATGGGGCGCAACCACTGGTCACGGTTGGTCGGGTTGACCCTTCCTTCAATCGAACGGACAGCTTCACCCCAGAGCTCAATCATTGTTCTATCCACAACAAGGTCAGTAGAGAAACCCAAACGATGTCAGCGAGTTAAAGGCCGCGGTCACCTGTCTATCAACAGGTGCAGGTTGGCCGCTCCCGAGGCGCCCTCTCACGTGGGATTGAGCGAGACGCCGCGATGACGGGCGGCTTAAGTACCAATCGGGCNNCGCAAACCGTTCGCGATCGCTGAGGAATTTGGCGACGCGAGGATCCAAGATCCCGATTGCTTCGAGATCTGCGGGCTCGCCGCACGACCGGGCGAGGAAACCAGCACAGGATGCGGTCTCGCGCGATCACGAACCGGCAACCCACGAGTTCTCCGACGGACGAGAAGCCTCACCTACAACACCACGTTTCAAGGCGCCGTCGACAAGGAAACAGCACGCCGACTTGTGGCAGCGATTTCTCGACGGTGCTGCAGAGCACTTGGACTGCCATGTGCGCAACTCCTCCTCGGCAGTCCTGCATCTGTCACACTCGGCTTGAAAAGTCCCACCAAGCAAATATGAGTGACCCAGCCATGACAAGCCCGCTCGCCCCGACCCACGATAGCGACAGCTCCGATGCGGCCCTGGTAGACGCGGCCGTCCAAGGGGAGCGAAGCGCGCAGGAACAGCTTATCCGACGCCACCAAGGCTTCGTCCACAGCCTGGCCCAGCGGATGCTCTATTCGCCCGAAGACGCTGCAGACGCCACCCAGGAAATCCTCATCTGCATCGTGACCAACCTGGCTTCTGTCAGGGCTCTTCGTATAGCTCCGCACTCGCGAGAATTCTGTGGTTTTGCCCACCGGCCACCAGTACCTTTCCATTGTCCAGCAAGGTCGCCGTATGGTCGCACCTTGCTGCGGCCATGTTGCCCGTCGTCGTGAATGTTCCGGCAATCGGGTCGTACAGTTCCGCGCTGGTCAAGTCCGCGCTATCGGAACGCCCACCGGCAATGAGCACCTCGCCACTCGGCAACAGCGTCGCGGTGTGGTCGTACCTCGTCGCGGTCATGCTGCCGGTGGCGGTGAATGTCCCGGCCGCTTGGTCATATAGCTCCGCACTCGCGAGAGGCGTTGCTCCATCAAACACTCCGCCGGCGATGAGGACTTTCCCGCTTGGCAACAAGGTCGCCCTGTGTTCGCACCTTGCCGCGGCCATGCTGCCCGTCGCCGTGAATGTTCCGGCGATGGGGTCGTACAGGTCCGCGCTTGCGAGAATGGTGTAGCCATCGTATCCGCCATCCCCGCCAGCAATCAGCACCTTCCCGTT
>PMJE01000155.1:4057-5408 GCA_003157315.1 Myxococcales bacterium
TTTGGCAACAAGGTCGCCGTGTGGCCGTACCTTGCAGTCTTCATGTTGCCGGTGACGGTGAACGTACCGGCGTCCGGGTCGTATAGCTCCGCGCTCCCGAGACTCCAATCACCGGCAATTAGAACCTTTCCGTTCGACAATAACGTCGCTGTGTGCTCGGGCCGCGGCACCAACATGCTGCCGGTGGCACTGAATGTCCCGGTCGCTGGGTCATATACCTCCGCGCTCGCGAGAGGTCCGCCGCCACTGTCTCCGCCAGCCATGAGGACTTTCCTGCTTGGCAACAAGGTCGCCGTGTGGAACCTCCTCGCCGCGGCCATGCTGCCCGTCGGTACGAACCCCGCCTGCAACACCGTGGGACCGGTCGTCCCTGCGGAACTGGTCGTCCCTCCCGCGGTGCCCATCGTGCCTCCGGACGTCCCAATGCTGCCTCCTTGGCCCACGCCCCCTATTGAACTGGTGGTGCCTCCTCCACTCGTGCCTCCGGGGGTGCCCGCACTCCCTCCTGCGGCCCCCGCTGTGCCTCCTCCGCTGCTCCTCCCTCCGACGGCGCCAGCGGTCCCTCCGTTGCTGGCCGTCGTGGCGCCTTCACCAATGCCTCCGGTAGTGTTCATTGTGCCCGCCTGCCCATCGTCCATTGGCGTACGGAAACAAGCAAGCCCGCCAAACGACAGCGCAACAGCGACTGCCAACCAGCGGCACTCACAGATCATGACTGCCAGACTATCAGAAGAGTGACCAGAGAGCACAGCCATGCGTTTGCTTGCGCCACCACTCCACTCCCAATGTGACGAGGGCGATCTCGATTGATTCGCCGCGTGCGTGGAAGTTGGGCTAGCTATCCACACTCCAGTCGTGGAAAAATGCCGCCTTCTCAAGGAGGTTCCATGGGCCGAATCGCGAAGTCCCTCATGCTGTTCGTTGCTGGTGCCGGCTGCGCCGCCCCGCACTGCCCGAGCCAGCCCGTCTCAATTCCGGTTCCAGTGAGAGTTGCCCGCATGCCGGAAGGCGTTCTCGTTCGCGTTGGCGAGGGCTTTCTCAAGCTCGAGGTCTGCGCAGACGAAGTCGTCCGGGTTGCCTACGCCAAGGACCAGGCATTCTTTGCGCGCAAGAGTCTGGCGGCCCAGCCGAAGCGCTGCGACGGCGCGCACTTCGATGTGACCGAGGGTGCGGGCACGGCGACGCTCGCGACCTCGAAACTGCGTGTCCGCATCGACCTCGCCACCGGCAGGGTGGCATTCTTCGACCCCAGCGGCGCTCCGATCCTCGAGGAGAAGGAGGGCGGCAGGACGATGATGGCCGCCACCATCCAGGGCGAGGACACGCAGCACGTGCGGCAAGAGTGGATCCC
>PMJE01000422.1 GCA_003157315.1 Myxococcales bacterium
GGTGGCCGCCAGCCTTTGCCCGCGGTCACCGAATTCGCTCTCGTGGAACAAAGATCCACGACGTGTCTCGTCGAGGCGCGGCTCTGCAAGGGACGAACTCACCAGGTGCGTGCACACCTGGCCTACCTCGGCGTGCCGGTGAAGGGCGACACCACCTACGGCGAAACCGGCGCGGACCCCGGGCCTCCAACCGCCTTGCATCTGCACGCCACCGCGATCGTATTCAAACACCCCACGACTGGCCAACTCCTGCGCATCGAGGCGCCGCTCCCCGACTGGGCCCGGCCGTCTTCGGGCTCTGGTTAGCTTCTCCTCACAGAGAGCGCAGAGGGCACGGAGATCGGATGAGAAGAAGGGTTTGGACGGGCCCAAGCCCAACCCTTCCCTTTCTCTTCCGGCTCTGTGTGCTCTGTACTCTCTGTGAGAACCAGCTAGCTTCCCGGCTCCCCAACCCGCGCAATGCCCCTACTCGAACTGCGCGAGGCTTGTTTCCACTAGTAGGTGCAGCGTTCGATAAAAGGTGAGCAGCTCATCTGACGAGCCGAATCTCTCGGTCCATTCTGCAAGGGTGCGGCTTCCATCGAGCAGACCCCACACCTCACGCGGGGTAGGCCCCAGGCGGAATGCCTCAGGGTTGATGCGTGGATTTGGCATCGCGCGCGGCCGGAAGCCCGCCAGGGGCGCAAACCGGCCGGCCAAGAAATCGTAGCTCAAGGCCAGCACGCCAGCGCCCAGAATCTCGAAACTGTTGAGGCCGAGCGGGAACGCCGCCACTGGGTTCTGCAAGCCACGGAAAAGACTGAACTCGCCCTCGGTCCAGGTGAACAGTTCCATCACGCGCTCGCGTACCTGTTGCGACAAGAGCCGAAACACGTCGAGCGGCCGCATGAAGCCGAGCCCAACCAGAGCCTCGCCCAGCTTGCCCGAGAAGCGAGGCATCTCGGCCAGCGCGCGTTCGAGATCGGACAGGCGCAGAAAGCCACGTGTGACCAAGTACTCGCCAAAGCGATCGCCAGACATGTTGGAATTGACCGACTCGGGCGCCCCGCGCACGAGGTACACGTCTTTCACCCGGCTGCTGCGGGCGAAGCGGACAAGGCCGGTTTCGGCCATTACTGACAGGTCGGCGATGACGCGCATGGTCGAAGTGAGCGACAGATCCCCGGTGTTGTCCGGCGACAGCGAACGCTCGCCGCTAGGCGTGCTCGCCAGAACCGCGCCGGCCGCTGGGCTGGCCTGGTTCTCGCCCGAGGCAGGACGGCCCAGGCTTGGGCGCAGACCGCTTGCGCCTGTCCCGCGATAGCTGGAGGCGTCGGGAATGGGTGTCGTGCCTTCCCAAGGTGACGGAGCGCCCAGTCCGCCCGTCAGATGATCGACCGAGGCCGGAGTCCAGCCCGGGGCAGGAACAGCCGCCGGGGTTGAGTATTGGTCCAGTTCGACCAGCGACATCGACTTGGCCAAAGCGTCGTCGAGCGCAGCGACCACCACTGTGGCGGCGGGCGATGACTCGGCCCCGTCAGGAGAACCCGAATCCTGGCCGTCGATGTCGATCGGAATGGAGGTGTCCTCGGACTCGTCGCCTGCCCCCTTGCGCGCAACGACCTGGTCGGGCTTGAAACCCGCGCCGCGCCGTCGGACAGAGGCATCGTCCGACTTGATCTCCCATCTGTGGGAGTGCTCCTTCAACCGCTCCATCGCCTCGGGGCTCTTGTCGAACAGGTCCGAGGCCAGCAGACCAACGTCGGACGGGCCCACGCGCAGGCCAAATTGGAATTCCAGGTCATGCAGGGAATCGCGAAACTCGGCGGCGGTCTGGAAACGTTCGTCTGGGTTCTTGGCCAGCCCCCTGCGCACGATGGTTTCGAGTGCTTGCGGAATGTCCTTGGCGTACTTGTCGAAGCGCTCCAGCCGACCGTCGCGCACCATGAGCAGAACGTCGAGATCGTTCTGCGCGGTAAACAGACGCTTGCACATGAGCATCTCGGCCAGCACGATGGCCACGGCGAAAAGGTCGCTACGACCGTCCAGTACCGCGCCGGTGACCTGTTCAGGCGACATGTAGCCGTACTTGCCTTTGAGTGTTCCGGCTTGGGTCTTGGATTCTCGCTCCTGCGCGTGGGCGATGCCAAAGTCCCCTAGCTTCACGTCGCCGCGCTGAGCGATGAAGACGTTGGAGGGCGAAATGTCGCGGTGAACCAGGTGCATCGGCTTGCCTTCCACGTCCTTGGCGTTGTGCGCATAGTCGAGCGCGTCAAGAACCTCCATCGCAATGAACATGCAGATAGGAGCAGGCAGGCGAACCTGCTTCTGCGAGGCTGCGCGGAGCAAGGCCAGGCCGTCGAAGCCGTCCACAAATTCCAAAGCGATGAAGTACTGGCCGTTGACCTCGCCGAAGTCGGTAACCTGGACGATCTTCGGGTGGACGAGCTGCGCGGTGAGCTTGGCCTCGTCGATGAACATGGAGACGAAGGTCTTGTCTGCCGCCAGATTGGGCAGGATGCGTTTAATGACCAGCAGCTTCTCGAAACCATGGCCCGATAGGATCTTGGCCTTGAAGACCTCGGCCATACCTCCGGTGGCCAGGCGCTGGACCAGGGTGTAGCGCCCGAACTGCGAGGGAAATGTGATGTCCTTTCCCTCTTCTGGCATCAGTTGCTCATCTTAACACGTGAAGATCGCACGGAGAACCTGGGCTGGGCCGGAGTTTCGTAGTACCATGATTTGGACTTCATGCGTATCCACTCGTCAGGTCAGTCGGACGTCGGCCTCCGGCGCCCTCATAACGAGGACGCCTTCCTTTGCGATGACGAGCTGGGACTGTACATCGTCTGTGATGGCGTGGGAGGAAACGCCAAAGGCGAGGTGGCCAGCGCCGAATCCGTCGATCTCGTGCTCTCCTGGGTCAAGCGTGGGCGCAAGACGCTGAGTGCCTTTGTCGCCGCCCCGACCGAAGAGAACTCTGGCCTGGTTCGTCGCCTCTTGGAAAGTGCCGTNNCAGTCGGCCTGCTACATGGTCTTCGGCATGGGCCAGCTCGACCCACGGCAGAAGGGCATGTCGAGCACCCTATCCTCCCTGCTGGTGACCTCCAGCATGGCCTACATTGCCCAGGTTGGTGACAGCCGGGTCTACCTTTCCCGCGACGGCAAGACGGTGCAGCTCACCGAGGACCACACCCTGGTTAACTTCCGCCTCAAGCTGGGGCTGATCACGGCGGAAGAGGCAGCAAGCTCGCCTGGCAAGAACGTGATCACGCGGGCGGTTGGCCACCAGGATTACGTCGAGGTGGACACCATCAGTCTGGATGTGCAGCCGGGCGATCGCTTCATGCTGTGCTCCGACGGTCTGCACGGCTACCTGGAGGACGGCGAAGTCCATGGTTGCCTGCAAGGTGATCGGGACACCGTGGTGAAACGGCTCATCGATCTGGCCAACGACCGCGGTGGCCGCGACAACATCACCGTCGTGGTCTGCGACGCGGAATAGGGGCTATTTTCGGGTTGGGCCGCGCCCACCCATCTTGCGAAAAATCGCGGGATCGTACAGGTCGGTGAGCAACTCCACGGTCTTGTAGGATGCTCTGCGCGCCCGGGCCTGGGTTTCGTCGGCGGTGACCAAAGCAACTAACGCCTCGCGCCCCAGTTCGACCCGGCGTTCCTCGTCAAGCAGGATAGGATCGCGCAACAGGCGTGCGGTCTCCCCGTCACCCTTGTCTTCACAGAAAGACGCGAGCGCCTCCAGCCGGGCTGCACTCATGCCTGCCAGGGTCAGGAACCCTGCCGCCGCACGTTCCTCGCTGGTCTGCAGCGAGCGCAAGAACCCGAAAAGCCGCGAGTAGCCGCCTTGGCGCGGGTCGTAAGAACCAGGGGCCAATCCGAGGGCCGCCAGGCGCTCGGAAAGCAGGCCAAAGTGGCGTGCCCTGTCCCCGCAGTACGAAGCGCACGCGAGCTTGAGAGCCAGCGAGTCGGTGTCGGCCAGCCACAAAGCCGCGATCTCAATGGTTTCCACCACCATCTTGCTCTCCCAGCGCAGGGCCTCTGCCACGGTGACGCCCTCGCCGCTCAGCGCCGGCAGATAGCGGGAAGAGATGAGCCCGCGGAAGGACTCAAGATTCTTGAATTCCAGTTCGGAAACGTAGACGTCAGCGGTCACCATGAGGATCCGCTGGGATGTTCCTCCCCAGGATGCCGGCTCGTCAAGCGACAAGGGATCAAATTGGGAGTTTGGATGCGGAGGAAGCCGGCTTGTTCCCGCTATCGCCCATCGGGCGGCAGAAGATCGCCGACCAAGCGTTCAAAGTCTCTGCGGCTGACGTTGCCGATGAGCGTGCGGCGCAACTGGCCCTCGCCGTCGTAGACAAAAAATGCTGGGATCTCACCTTCCCAACTCGGAACCAGATCGGCGACGAGGTCTTCGACGCGGTCCGTGTTCAAGATGGGACTCCATAGCGGGTTGCCAGTTTTGGCGGCAAGAACGCGGCCCACGAACGCCGCGCTCCGTTCGGTGGGGTCGTCGAGCGACACCGGCAGAAAATCGATGCCCCGGCTGCTAGCCTCGCGCGCCAGCTGGGCGAGCAGGGGCAGTTCCTTCAGGCAGGGCAGGCACCAGGTGGCCCAGAGGTGCAGCACCACCACGTGGCCCTTGTGGTTCGCAATCGTCGCTCTGAGCTGCGCCGGAGTGATGAGGCGGGCTGCGGGCGCAACGGCCGGTGCAGCGCCCGCGGGTGCGATCGACAGTCGCGTGGGGAACCCGCCGGCTGTGCCCCCAAGAGGACTTCGGGACGGACAACCCACCCCGCCCACCCCGCGCGCTTTGCGCGCGCCCTCGCCGGCGGCGCACCATCGCGGGAGGGCATGGGAACCCT
>PMJE01000533.1 GCA_003157315.1 Myxococcales bacterium
GTACCTGGCGCAGCCACCGCTGTTCCGCGTGGACCACGGCAAAGAGACCTTCTGGGCGCTCGACGAGGCGGATCGTGATCGCATTGTGGCGGGCTTGCCGAAAAACGCGAAGCCCGAAGTCATGCGCTTCAAGGGCTTGGGCGAGATGCAGCCCGAGGAATTGCGCCGGACCACCCTGGACCCGGCCACCCGACGCTTGCTACGCGTGACCGTCAGCGATGGCCCGGAGACCGACCGCATTCTGACCGAGCTGATGGGCAAGGACGTCGAGGCGCGCTTCAAGTTCATCATGGAACATGCGGCACAGGCTGACCTGGATCTGTAGTTAGCTGTTTCTCACAGAGGCCACAGAGGGCACAGAGATCGGACGAGAAGAAAGGGTTTTGCACCGGACGGGAGCCCACACCCTTTCTTCTTCCTCTTCCGCCTCCCAGGCCTCTGCGCTCTCTGTGAGAACAAGCTAGCTTTCCGGGTTGACAAGGCTGGCGGAATGGGGGAAATATATAGCACTGCATATGTTAGCAAAGCAAGCACCGGTCGGGCTCTTGCTGGCTGCCTTGCGACGCCGGCAGCGCCAGGCTGTCGAGATGCGGGTTCGCGATCTGGCGCTTTCCAACCAGCAGTTCTGGCTGCTGGTGGCCTTGCTCGAACGCCAGGGGGCGTCTCTGGCGGACATCTTGGCTGGCTTGCCCATGGATCAGCCCACGGCNNAAGCTGGTTCGCCTGGACAGTGAGCCCAGCGACCGCCGGCGTCGCCGCATGGTACTGACCCCCAAGGGCGAGCAATTCGGCGCGCGCTGCCTGGCGGTGGCAGAGGAAGTCCGCAAGGCCGCGGTCGCGCATTTTTCGCCGGACGAGATCGCGACTTTGCGGGGCTGGCTCCGTCGGATGGTGGACAATCTTGATGAACTGGACCGCACCTCGCCGCCTGATCTGGCGTCGGCCAAGAATGGGCTGGCCGCGCGGCGGGACCGCGATAAATAGTGGGCAGGAAGTACACATGAGTTGGCTCAAGTCGACGAAGTTCTGGGGCGTGGTGATCCTGGTGTTGGCGTTGGCCGCGGGCACGGCCTATGTGCTGAAGCGGCGATCCGCCAAGCCCAAGGTGCAATGGGAAACCGCGGCGGTGGACCGGGGCCGCATTACTGCGCGGGTCACTGCCACCGGAACCCTGTCGGCGCTGGTCACCGTGCAGGTGGGCAGCCAGGTGTCCGGCTCGATTCTGAAGCTGCATGCCGATTTCAACTCGACGGTGAGGAAGGGTCAGGTCATCGCCAAGATCGACCCCCGCCTGTTCCAGGCCACGCTGGAAAACGCCCGCGCCAACTATGCCCAGGCCAAGGCCACGCTGGACAAGGACAAGGTGGTGGCCAGGTTCGCCGACCGGCAATTCAAGCGGCAAGGCCCCCTGGCGAAAGACAAGCTCATCGCAGTTTCGGATCTAGACACCGCCGAGTCCAATGCCGGCTCGGCCTTGGCCCAAGTCGAGGCCGACCAAGCTAATGTCAAACAGGCCCTGGCCGTCTTGCACCTGGCCGAGGTGAACCTGGCTCTGACCGACATCATATCGCCGACCGACGGCACGGTCATCTCGCGCAACGTGGACGTGGGCCAGACTGTAGCCGCTTCTCTGCAGGCGCCGGTGTTGTTTGTCATCGCCGAGGATCTGCGCAAGATGCAGGTGGACACCAGCGTGGCCGAGGCTGACGTGGGCAAACTACGCGCAGGCATGCAAGCCACCTTTACCGTGGACGCCTTCCCGGGCGAGCCGTTCAAGGGCGCGGTTCGCCAGATTCGCAACGCTGCAACGACTGTGCAGAACGTGGTTACCTACGACGCCGTCATCGACGTGGACAATTCCGATCTCAAGCTGCGGCCGGGTATGACCGCGAATGTCACTTTTGTGTTCGCCAACAAGGACGATGTCTTGCGGGTGACCAACGCGGCCCTGCGTTTTCGTCCCAGTGCTGAGCTGGTCAGTGCCCTCAAGCTGGAAGTTCCCCACGGGCGCCGTTCCGGCAGCGAAGGCGCCTCCAGCGGAGCTGCAGCGCCAGGCTCGGCACGCGCGGGTGGCTCGGGCAAAGGCGACGAGGCGCCCGATCGACGCACGGTCTGGGTGTTGCGCAATGATGTGCCCAGCCCGGTTCGCCTCAAGACGGGCACCACCGACGGCAGCAAGACCGAGGTGGTGGAGGGCCCTTTGCAGCCTGGCGATTTGGTCATCAGCGACGCCACTCTTCCGGCGGGATTCAAGCCGGCCGCCACCACCGGGATGTTGCCTGGTGCCGGGCCGCCNNGTCAGCAAGGTGTACCGGATGGGCGATGTGGATGTCCATGCGCTGCGCGACGTTTCGCTGACCATCAACGAGGGCGAGTCAGTGGCGGTGATGGGACCGTCGGGCTCGGGCAAGTCGACCCTGATGAACATCTTGGGTTGCCTGGACCGGCCCAGTTCGGGTGGCTACTGGCTGGTGGGCGACGAGGTGTCGCAGCTCGACCGCAATGCCTTGGCCCGGCTGCGCAACCGCACCCTGGGTTTCGTGTTTCAAAGCTTCAACCTGCTCTCGCGCACCACTGCGCTGGAAAACGTCGAACTGCCTCTGCTGTACGCGGGTGTGTCGGCGCGCGAGCGTCACGCCCGTGCGCACGAGGCGCTTGAGCACGTGGGCCTCGGCGAACGCATGCACCACCATCCCAATCAGATGTCGGGCGGGCAACAGCAGCGGGTGGCGGTGGCGCGCGCCTTGGTCACCCGGCCGCGCCTGATTGTGGCCGACGAACCCACGGGCAATCTGGACTCGCGCACCAGCGTCGAGATCATGGCGCTGTTCCAGGAACTGGGCAGAAGCGGCATCACGCTCTTGCTGGTCACCCATGAAGCGGACATTGCCCGCTACGCCTCGCGCGTGGTGGTCATGCACGACGGCCGCGTGCAGTCTGACGAGCGGCAGACGCCGCTGCGAGCCGAGCCCAGTCCCGCTGGCGCGGAGGTTTCGCCGTGAGTCCATTGCAGGTGCTGCGGGTCGCGGTGCGCGCGCTTCTGCGCAACAAGATGCGCTCGTTCCTGACCACCCTCGGCGTGATCATCGGCGTGTCAGCAGTGATTGCCATGGTGGCCATCGGCGAGGGCGCCAAGGCACGCGTGGAAGAGGCCTTTGCCTCCATGGGCTCGAACCTGCTCGTGGTCCTCTCCGGCACCACCAGCGCCTCGGGGGCGCACGGGGGATTCGGCAGCATGCCCACCCTGACCTGGGACGATCTCAAGGCGATTCGCAGCGAGGCCAGTGCAGTTCGCTACGCCAGTCCCCAGCTGCGTAGCAACCAACAAGTGATCAGTGAAGACCAGAACTGGGCCACCTCGATCAATGGTGTATCGCCCGAGTACTTCTTGATGCGCACCTGGCCCACTGCAATGGGCAGCCCCATCAGTCAATCTGACATCGAAACCGGCAGCAAAGTGGTTTTGCTGGGGCAGACCGTGGTGGACAAGCTTTTCGGGTCCAACGCCGATCCAACTGGCCAGTCCGTGCGCGTCCAGAAGACTCCCTTCCAGATCATCGGCGTGCTGGCGCGCAAGGGGCAGTCGGCCACTGGGCAGGACTACGACGACGCCGTGTTCATNNGTACACGACTTTCCAGGCCAAGATCCAGGGCGGCTTGCAGAAGTTCATCGCCGGTGCGCTCATGGTCAGCGCCGTGTCGAGCGAGGCTACCGCCCGCGCGCAGAATCAGATCGCCACCCTGCTGCGCGACCGCCACCACATTCCGATTGGCGCCGACGACGATTTCAGTATTCGCAACTTGACCGAGATGGCCAGCGCCCAGCAGGAGGGGGTCAAAACCCTGACTACGCTGCTGGCCAGTATCGCCGCGGTGTCGCTCATCGTGGGCGGCATCGGC